>CALGLR010000073.1 GCA_937959395.1 uncultured Flavobacteriaceae bacterium
TAATATTATAATCAAAACGGCTCTAACTCTTATTAATAACGATAAATCTGTCAAAAAAAGTAAAAACAACAAAAGGCTGAAAGCCTTACTTAGTAGAGAATACAGAAATAAAATATTACTTTTTTAAATGCTTTTGCCCTGCTATTATAATTAAAGCACCAACCCTTATTTTCTGAGATGTTGTATTTTTCATAATGATTAGTTTTTAAAAAATGCTTGTATTTTTGGATCGTTAGAATTTGATAAGTCCTTAAAAGTGCCTTCAACATAATTTATTCCATCAATAAGTAAAATCATTCGATCTGAAACCACTCGTGCACAATCAACATCATGAGTAATAATAAGTGAAGAAGTGTGATATTTCTTTTGAATTGTTCCCATTAATTGAATTATTTCTTTCGCAGTTATAGGATCTAAGCCAGTAGTTGGTTCATCATATAAAATAATTTTAGGCTTTAAAATTAATGCTCTTGCTAATGCGACACGACGCTGCATTCCTCCAGAAAGTTCTGCAGGCATTAGATTGATAGCTTCTCTTAACCCTACATTTTCTAGTGCTTCTACGACTAGTGTTTCGTTATCTTGAGTGTTTTTCAGTTTACTATTGTGTCGCCTTAACGGAAATTCTAAATTTTCTCTTACCGTCATAGAATCGTACAAAGCACTGCCTTGAAAAAGAAAACCTATTTCCGTTCTTAAAACATCTAACTCTTTTCTTCCTAATTTTAAAATATCATGATCTTTAATTTTTATAAGTCCAGTATCTGCTTCTAATAACCCAACCAAACATTTTATCATTACCGATTTTCCTGAACCAGATTTTCCCATAATAACTAAATTTTCGCCTTCATATAATTTTAAATTAAAACCATTAAGGACATGATTATTTCCAAAGCTTTTATGTAAATCTTTGATTTCTAAAACAACTTTACTAGTTTGATTTTCTTTCATTATATATCAAAAAATATATCTGTTATAAATACGGCGATAAAATCAATTACAAAAAGTAACATAGAAGTATATACCACGGCCGAATTAGAGGCCTCGCCCACTCCTACTGTACCTTTTGAGCAATTATATCCTTTATAGCAACCTACTAATCCAATTGCAAAACCAAAAAAGAAAGATTTTATAGTCGCTGGAATAATGTCACTAAATTTTAAAGCATCAAATACCTTATTAAAGTAAAGTAAATAAGAAACTTCACCTTTTAAGTTTTCTATAATTGCCGAACCTAAAAGTGCTACCGCATCACCTATAATAATTAATATAGGAAGCATTAATGTGGTTGCTAATATTCTTGTTACTACCAAATATTTAAAAGGGTTAGTACCTGAAACTTCCATAGCATCAATTTGTTCTGTAACTCGCATTGATCCTAACTCTGCTCCTATTCCAGATCCTATTCTTCCTGCACATATTAGAGCAATAATTACTGGACCTATTTCTCTAACTATAGAAATGCTTACCATTGAAGGCATCCAAGATGCTGCTCCAAATTCCAGCAATGTTGGTCGAGACTGTAATGTAAATACCAGACCCAAAATAAAACCAGTAACGCAAACCAATAGTAAGGATCGATTACCCATATTGTAGCACTGTCTAACCAATTCTTTCCACTCAAACGGCATCGAAAAGAGTTCTTTATAGAAACGACTAGCAAAAGAGGTCATGTCTCCTACTTCTGATAAGAAATGTTTTGATTTTTCTATTATAGATTTTGATGTGGCCACTAATTGTTTGATTTTGATATCAACAAATATAGATAGGCCTTATTGGTTCAAAAATGATATAAATCACTATACCAAACTTTTGCCTAGAAGCAAAAAAAAAACAACTGTCGAGTAAAATGATTAATGTCATATAATATGAATAAACGCAATTGTAACTTTATCCAAAATAAACAAATTAAAAAATGGACAACACAAACTTAATTGGACTTGACAAGGATAAAGCAATACAACTAGCAGAAAAATTGAATGAACTATTGGCAAACTATTCAATTTTTTACCAAAATACTCGTGGCTATCATTGGAACATTAAAGGAGAGAAATTTTTTGAACTTCATTTAAAATTTGAAGAATTGTATAACGACTTACTTCTAAAAGTGGACGAAGTTGCAGAAAGAATTTTAACCTTGGGGCATACACTAAAACATAACTATACAGACTATCGTACAACTTCTAAAATTAAAGAAAGTGTATTTATAAGTGATGGTATTATAGCAGTTGAGGACATTTTAACTTCGTTTCAGACAATTATAATTCTTCAAAGAGAACTTCTTACAATTTCTTCTGATGCTGGAGACGAAGGAACAAATGCCTTAATGAGTGATTATATTAGATTACAAAAAAAATTAATTTGGATGTATTCCTCATTTCTAAAGAAGTAAAAATTATGAAAGGTGAAAATTGGCTAATCACTTTTTTTCCTTTAGTCCATATTATTAACGCGAGAACATTTATAGAAAAAAATATTAAAATTTTACAGATATGAAAAATGTATTCAAAATTCAAAATTTAAAATGTGAAGGTTGTGAAAACACAATAATTTCAAACCTACTATCTATTGATGGTATTACAAAAATTGCTCTCAATATTCCTACTAGTGAGATAACACTGGAGTATGATGCAATAGGTACTCTTAATGATGCTTCAAAAAAATTATCAAAAATTGGTTATCCTTTAGTTGGTGATAAAAATAATCTTTTAAAAAAGGCAACATCTTATGTAAGCTGTGCAATTGGGAAGTTTAGTACTTAAAAAAGTGAACATCCTTTATGAAGTGAGACAATACCAAAATTATTAAAAGTCTATATAGGTCATTAGATAGGTTCGTACTTTGTAAAACAATTTCACAACTATCTATGTCAGGAACGTAGTCGAGATCCTTTTTTATAGATATATAGTTCTCGACTACGCTCGAACAGATAACGAAGAATAATTTAATTCAATAGAAATCAATTATTTATTATTCATTTTTAGTATGTATTTAACTACTAGCCTCGAAAAGTTTAATCTACCTTATACTTGCTATTTTTTTAGTTTTTGTAGATATCTTTTAAATCCAATAAATCGCCTTTCTTTGATTTTACTTTTAAATTATAACGAATATTAATTTTTGTCCCTAAAGGTGCTTTGTAATAAATAATCCAAGCATCAGCTTCTTTTGTACCAATACAACCATTAGAATAAGCTTTACCTAACGTTTTAGGATTCGTAGTAGGATGAATCATTTGACCATTTCGAATACCATTAATTTCTGTCTCAATCCATGGAATTTGTGGCATAACTGTCACTTTTAAGTCATCTCTTTTAGTAACAAAAAACTGATTACCTGTTACTGGGTTATAAAAAGCTGGATTCCTTTCGTGTCTAATAATTGTACCATTCCCCGTTTTCGTCCTTAAATCTGTAATTCGATCTCCTAATTTTAAATACTTTTTTACATGCTGTCCCACTCGTATTGGAAACGTATATTTTAATATTGAATCTTGATAGATACGCAATTTAAATTCTGGAATATTTACATCTATTAATATAGATTTTAATGCTTTGTTTAATGCTTCAGCAGTTTTATGAGATGGTATTTTAATTGAATCATTCTTTTTTAAAATTATTAGTTTCCGTTGATCATAAACAAAAGAATCTCTTGCAATCATTCTATAATAATCGGTATTTGCCAATTTATCAATAATCCATGGATTAGAATTTACAAGAATGTGTTCACTTAAAGTATAAGAAACCATTGTTTCATATTTAGAAACAACAGCATCTATAAAACTAAAATAGCTTCCTATAGTTACATTTTTTTCAACTTTACTCCACATTATCTTGCTTTCAATTTTCGAGCTATCTTTTAATGTTAAATTCTGAAGAGCATTGATATTTATACTATAAATAAAGAAAGTGAGAATACATGATAAAGCTAGTTTCATAATACCATTATTTATTAAAAAGAATACTTGCTAATCCTATTATTAGGATTAACAATAAAACACCTTTACGGAATTGTTCTTGCGACATTTTGTTTAAAATCCTTTTACCAATCCAAGTACCAATAATACTTACTAGAATTAATATAGGGATAAGATAGAGCAAGTCTTTACGCATATAACCATTAAAATAATAGACAACAGTTCTACTAAAATCCACACCCAAATCTATAACTGCAGAAGTCGCTATGAATTTATCTTTATTCATTTTAAAAGCCGAAAGTGTAATTCCTCTAATAGCACCGCCAGTTCCTAATATCCCAGCACTTAATCCTGATAATGCGCCACCATAAATTGCATTTCTAGCAGTTGCCTTAACTTCTAATTTTTTAAAAACGAGAAAAACAAGGCTTAATACGATAAGGAATACTCCTAAAATATAAGTAAGGATAACAGGATTAAGAAACTTACTAAAATAAGCACCAATCATTACAAATACTACTGCAGGGATCCCAAGCTGTAACATTACCTTCTTATCTAATCCTTTTCTAAAAAATGCTATTTTAGTAACATTACTTGATAAATGAAATAGAGCTGTAATTCCTAAAACAGATTGAAAATCTAAAAAGAAATTTGCCAAAGGAACAAAAAAGACAGATGATCCAAACCCACCAACAGTCCCAAATATTTCTGCTAATATTGAAAGGATTATAAAAACGGGTAAATACCTTGAAAGCATAATCGTTACGATTTAAGCTCAAAAGTAATTTTTGGAGACTCTGTTTACTATGATATATATCAGCTTTGAATTACCCAATATGTTAGCTTTCAATTTTGGTAACCGATTTATGAGTTTTGTTATAGCATTTAACTTAGCTGACTATATTCTGAAATTTTGTTTTTAAATACTATAAGACCGTTGCACGGTTTGTCTAGATTTTATATCTTCCATTTATGGAATTATTAAAGCAACCGACCTTAGCCGATAGTATCTGCGATATACGTTCACGAAAAATAAAACGCACCTTTTCCACTCAGATCAATACTCTTTTGGATTGGGTTCCTACTTATTAAAGTTTTAGAACAGCACTACACTAAAGGTAAGAGTGCTACAGGAAAACCTAGTTATAGTGGTTTATTACTTTTTAAAATGAGTTTACTTCAAACTTGGTATGGTTTAAGCGATTATGAAGTTGAAGACCGCGTAAATGATAGCATTTCTTTCAGTTATTTTTGCGGATTACATATCGATCAAGCTTCCCCAAATCATAGTACTTTATCTCGCTTCAGAAGTATCATGACCAAAGCAAAAGCCTACCAACCTTTATTTGAAGAAATTAATAGACAATTAGAAGCTCATAAAATAATAGTAAAGACAGGAGTTATTGTTGATGCTAGTGTTATCG
>CALGLR010000074.1 GCA_937959395.1 uncultured Flavobacteriaceae bacterium
ACATCTGGATTATCACCTTCGTTTCCGATTTGTGTTAATACTGTATCGGATGCTGTTACTGCTGTATTTACTGCTGTAATCATCGCTTGAACTTGTGCAGCCGTTGCTGGCGCGTCAAATAAATCTGGATTCGCATCGATATAATCTTGATACTCACCTTCATTTGCGACATCTGCATCTGTAATTGCTGGTACGATCATATTGATCTGTGCCACAGTTACTACTGAATTTGCTACATCTGGATTATCACCTTCGTTTCCAATTTGTGTTAATACCGTATCTGATGCTGCTGTTACCGCTGTATTAACCGCTGTAACCATCGCTTGTACTTGTGCAGCCGTTGCTGGTGCGTCAAATAAATCTGGATTCGCATCGATATAATCTTGATACGCTGTCTCATTTCCTGCATCTGCATCTGTAATAGCTGGTACAATCATATTGATTTGTGCCACAGTTACTACTGAATTTGCTACATCTGGATTATCACCTTCGTTTCCGATTTGTGTTAATACCGTATCTGATGCTGCCGTTACCGCTGCATTAACCGCTGTAATCATCGCTTGAACTTGTGCAGCCGTTGCTGGCGCGTCAAATAAATCTGGATTCGCATCGATATAATCTTGATATTCCGTTTCATTTCCTGCATCTGCATCTGTAATAGCTGGTACAATCATATTGATTTGTGCCACAGTTACTACTGAGTTTGCTACATCTGGATTATCGCCTTCGTTTCCAATTTGTGTTAATACCGTATCAGATGCTGTTACTGCTGTATTTACTGCCGTAACCATCGCTTGTACTTGTGCAGCCGTTGCTGGCGCATCAAATAAATCTGGATTCGCATCGATATAATCTTGATATTCCGTTTCATTTCCTGCATCTGCATCTGTAATAGCTGGTACAATCGTATTGATTTGTGCCACAGTTACTACTGAATTTGCTACATCTGGATTATCACCTTCGTTTCCAATTTGAGTTAATACAATTTCCGAAGCATTTATTCCAAAAGAAAACAAAGCATCATCAGCTAAATCGATACTTACCGAGTATACGCCTGCTGTTAATGTCATTGCTGTTGTGGTTGCACTAGATAAATCTGTACCAGAAAGCAGGTATAAATCTCCTGTTACGGTTGGTAAGTCTGTTGCTGCAATACTAATTGTTGTTGCGCCTACAGCTCCTACTTCGTCATAACGCCATGTTCTTACTAATTTTTCAAAACCTGCTGTAGATCCTGTTGCGTCAAAAGCAGCTACTGCTCCATTATCATCTGCGATAAATTGGAATACGCCATTAGTTGTTGTGCCTTGATCTATAGTTACAATACCATTTACACCTTTAGATTTTGGTTGTGTTAATGCCGAAACATCATCTTGACCTGTTCCTGTTACATTAAAAGCATAACCTGTAACACCTGTGTCTAATAATGTACTACCTGTATTGCTTAAATATTCTCCACCATCTAAGGTAATACCATATTTTATGGCTAGGTAAGATTCTATTTGTTGTTTTTGAGTTCCAGAAGTTCCTGAATTATAAACTATTACTTCAGCAATACTACCACTCCATGCAACTGCAGCCACCGGATTAATATAATTACCAACTTTACCAATGTTGCCGTTTTGTAAATTTAGTGCGTATTCATCTTGATTTAATACCAAGTTTCTTCCATTATTTTCTAAAGCATTGGCTCCACCTATGTATGAATAATTTGCAATTATAGATTCGTTTACAGCCCAAGCTACATCTGAAGATGTAATTTCTAAACCACCTCTACTTAAAAAAGGAGACCCTACTTCATTCGCCCAATGCCCAAAAGCAGTTGCGGTGCTTGTTCCAGTTGTATTCCCAAGAGCTAACATATACTCTGCTCCCGTATTAGCCATTCTTGATGCTACTACATAAAAACTCTTATCACCTGTCCCATTAGCAAAAGCCGCATTGGTTAATTCATAATAGTCTGTAGAACCATTGAAGGCAAGTTGATCGTTAAAATTTAATGAATTTGCATTTAGTGTTGGAGATCCAACAGCTGTAACTGTAGTAGCATTACCCGATTGATCTGTCCAAGCTGCTCCACCCACATCTGCTTTTAACCAAAGCGCAAGATTTCCTGAAACACCACCTGGAGTAGGAGGATCTGCCGTAGCTAAAGAGAATTCCATACCTGTTGTAAAATTAATAGCGGTACTGGTTTCCCAGATATCGCCACTACTATTGGTTAATTCCACTGGAGTATCATCACTTAAGTCATCATTATCATTAGCATCATATACTAGATAATAAGACGTTCCATTAATTAAATTGGCAACATCAAAATCTGTATCCGCTACATCAAATTGCATCGCTACAGCACCTACATTACCAACTTCTTGTACTTGCCATTGTTTTTCTAATATTTGAAAATCTGTTGGAGCTCCTGTTTCTGTCCAAGTGGCAGCACCGTCATTATTGGCCCAAGTCATAAAGTTTTTATTACTAAAAGTAGCAGAGTTTGCAGTATTATTTGCTTCAATTGTTGCTAAGCCCATCGCTACAATACCATTTGCATTTCCAGATTTGGATTGCTTTTGATTTAAACCAGAAGCACCATCAAGACCTATAACGGCAATATCATTATTAAAAGCGGTTGCCGCTTCTAAGGGGGCATCGAAAATAACAGTCCCGTCTGACGCTACATAATCGCCAATACCTAAACCGTCTGCATCGTTTTGCCTCATCGTAATACCGTACTTAATGGCTAGATATGAAAATATTTTATTTCTATCGGCATCTAAAAGATTGGTATCGTACATGATGACCTCTCCCATTGTTCCTTTAAAACCATCTGTTGCGTTTGCATTACCATTAACTGCTCCAAGATTTGGGGTTGTCCAAGTGACACTTCCAGCGCCATCCGTATCATTAGTTGGACCATTAAATCTGTTTTTATAATAATCCATTGTTTTACCTCCAGCACCTGCAACTACATCATAACCAAAAAGGTATGGTGTGTTTGCTGTTATGCTACCTACAGCTATATTTACTTGATCCTTGAATTTGAAAAGTATTAGTATCGTTTCTAAACTCTCCAAGTGGTCCGCCTGTATCTATAAGACCTTTAATTTGAGTTGTATTTGGCTGAAATACTGCTATATATTCAAAATTATCTACTAGATCGAAAGTTACAGGAAGATCAAACTGATCTTCATCAAATAACAATCCTGGATTATAATTCATACTGTTAGCTACTAAATCTGGTTGTTCACCAACAATAGCAGTTCCGTCTACACCATTTCCTGATTGATCTGCCCATGTTGCAACGTCAGGACCTGCACCAGTACCTGCATCAGCTTTTAACCAAAGGGCTAAATTTCCTGGAATACCTCCTGGACTAGATGTTCCAATAGGCGTACTCCCCAAACTAAATTCTGAAGTAGAACCACTTTGTGAATTATCTGTATACGTTGCTGTCCAAAACCCGGAAAGATTACCATCTGTTGGCATATCTGCCGTATGTGGTCCTGCTCCAGATACCCCTAAAGAAATACCTGCATAATCACGTCCGTTTTCTTCTTCATCGCCTCCATTATTACGAAAAAATTCTACATCGCAATCTGTACAACCCACAGGTAGCGTATATGTTATTGTTGCATTACCACCACCAGCATCTACTGAGCTTGTAATTACTGGATCTGATAAACTAAAATTTCCTGTGGTATTAAAAATACCTGGATCTCCATTATTAAAGATTGAATTTTGAGAATACAAAACTCCATCTGGGCCAGCATTATAAATACCGTAACTTCTATTATCTGCTATAGTATTACCAGTAATACTAATATCTCTTACACCATTAGATATTAACCACAAACCAAAACCTTGAGTGGTATTTGAAGCATTAATAATGGTATTATTAGAAATTGTTATAATATCTGAAGCACTTGGGCTATTTAAAACAATAGCTGCTCTACCATTAGTATCGAAAGTAGAATTGTTAATAACCACATTAGATCTAATTCCTGAATTAAGAAAGTTCATACCATCATGGTTTCCTGTAGCTTCACCCAAACCCGATATAGTACAGTCTTCAAGTGTAAGGTTGGTAGCAGAAGTCGCTACACGAATATTCATATCATCTGCATTAGCAACAGAAACTCTTGTAAGCACTGCTGTATTTGGTAAAACTGAATTTATAGCCCCTGTAAAAACGAGACCAAAATCACCATCATTAGTTGTACCTGAATCTGTTAATTCAGAATCAATAGAAACATCGGTCATTACTAATCTATTAACTGCAGCACCAAATCTAACTCCAACCTGTACAGCACTTCCTTCTGCATTATTAGTAGTAGCATCTGTCATGCTAATATCTGTAGCGACACCTGTAAAACGAATGCCATCTACTTCTGCATTCAAAAAATTAGAATTATTAATATCTACAGTTGTTGTTGTGCTACTAAATACAATACCAAAACTTCCGTCATTAATAGTACCTGCATTATCTAAATCTATATTAGTATTTGTGATTGTAAGATCTGAAACAGGGCTATCAAAATCAATACCTCTACCAAATCCACCACCAGAATTACTATAATTATAGCCATCAATTAAAATATTAGATGATGCTCCAATAATTCTAATTCCTGCTAAAGAAGTTAAACCAGAATGCTCAGTAATTGTAAAATTACGAATGGTTAAATCGTTTGCGCCATTCCCCCATACAATACCATAGTTTGCAAAATTACCAAAGTCATTACTCATTATAATATCTTCTATAACTACACCTGTAGGAGAACCATTAGAAAGAACGGCTTCAGAGCCTGTATTCTTTACATGAAACCCTTTAATAACTGCGTTATCACTAAGTGCTGTAAGCTGAAATATTATTCTAGTAATGTTACCAGGCTGATTACCATCAATAGTAATATCTGGAACATTATCGCCATTAATATCACCGTTTATTGTAATATCTGGAGCGTTTATAGAAGGTAAATTACTCGCAAGAGTAATTGTTTGACCACTTAATGAGGGGTCGAACGTAATACTTTGCGGTCCAGGGCCAGCTGCCACTGCATCGATAATTGCCTGACGTAAGGATCCTGCCCCTGCATCATTGTTATTTACGACCACTTGAGCTATAACCCGCTGTGGCGAATAAAAAGGCCGCTAGGGCGACCAATTTAACCGTAAATTTCCTCATAATTGTTTCGGTTTGTTTCATAATTGTTTGTTTAAGTTTAAAACATTGGGATAAATTATTACTGTATTTAATATCTTGGAACACATAGCACATGTAAAACCATGTTTTAACGTGAACTTGTATTGAATTTCAACAAAAGAGATTGATCTATTCTTTACCTATTGAAAAGTTTGACTTTATATGTAATTATTGGTCGAGGTAAAGCAAAAAATAAATAAACAATCTATTTATTAAAAAATAAAATGTATATTTATTAAATTTTTTTTCTTATAAATTCATTATAAACTAATGTGCTAGTTTGGATTTCGTTATTAACTAACGTTTTTTTTTCGAAGTAAATTTTTTTCATAAAAATGGGTGATTATTAAATTAATTATTCGTTTTACCAGACCCTGCTTTTGTTTGCTCTACAAAGTTTTACAATTGCGGGGTTATTTTTTTCATTCAAGAAGATTCTATATTCTTAAACACTTTATTTTATTATTACCTGTTGTGCATTTTTGAATGGAATTTGTCAATTCGAGTGAATTTTGCTCATTTTTCTGAGTAAAATTAGTATCGAGAATCAAAATTTTGATTTTAAAATCTGTTCTCGATATAATTTTCTATTGAAAATCACTCAAACTGATATTTCGGTTTGCATAAAAATTCAAAATGCACAATGGGGTTATTATTATCTATTTTAAAGGCTGATGTGCTCGTTTGGATTTCGTTATTAACTAATGCCTTTTTTTTGAAGTAAAAATTTATCATAAAATGGGTGTTTATTAAATTAATTACATTTTACCAGACCCTGCTTTTGTTTGCTCTACAACGTTTCTACAATTGCGGGATTACTTTTCTTATTCAAGAACAATATAGATTCTTAAACACTGTATTTTATTATCTGTTTTATAGGGAGAGTATGTGCTAGTCTAAAATATTTTATTAAGGCTAACTACTTTTTTTGGAATAACATTTTATCATAAAAATAATTGTTTATTAAATTATATATCATTTTACCAGACCTTGTTTTTGTTTGCTCTACAAAGTTTTACAATTACAGGGTTGTTTATCCTATTTTAGAATTTTATAATTCTAAAAGAATCTCTTTAAAATAAGTATTTTTGGCTTTTCAAAATTATGGTTCTTTTTTACGTTTAAGGGATATTAATTTTCTTTAACTTTTAATAAAACTAATTAAATTTTTTAAAATATTTAAAATAAATAGGCTTTATTTTTTATTTTATTTTTAATGATTTTATCTCTTTTTCTTGTAAATCATTATATGCTCTACGTTTCGAAGGATTTTTAACTTATTGTTTTTTAACGGATAAAATTGCGTTTAAACTTGTTTTTAGGATTAATTTCTAACCGTTTTTTATTTTTTTCTTCTAAATAAAAGTAAAACTTTAATTTAAAACACCGCATGATTTTACCTTTCAAAAAGTAAGGAATTTAAAAATCACGCAATAATTATTGGTTTAAGTGCTTTATAAAGCAGGTTAAATGCTTAGTTTTTTGTTTTTAAATTACTTTTAGAAAAATGTATATTTTCCAAAACCAGTAAATATAAAAGTGATTGTTCGTAATTGATAATACGAGTTAGTTTGTCGTCATTCTGAATTCATTTAAGAATCGCATCATGCTAATTAATAACGTGAGTTCGATATAATGACTAAGCCTATTTAATAATAATATTCTAAATTATTACAAGAATTTGTCCCCTTGAGCGCAGTCGAAAGGTATTAAAATCGATAATTTTATATAGGTTTCGACTTTAGCCTGTCTTGAGCGGAAGTCGAAAGGCTCAACCAGACATCTATCATAAATAATTAATTTTCAGTTAAATAAAATATATTTTACATCGAACTCACGTTAATAGATATTTATGATGAAAACCTATGGTTGAAAATTCAAGAACAGCTAAATTTAAAATTGATAGTTGTGAATACACAAGCTCCAGTTAGTTTATACTTTTAATTTTTGGCTATCTATTTATAGCATTGTCGTTTACTACCTGTAACTAATTGATACTAATGATAATAATTAAAAATCTTAGACGCTTCATTATACGAACTCTCAAAACTCATCGGGTTTAAATCGTTTACCTTTTTAGTAGTGAGGTATGATAATACTTTTTCCGTTGGCATATTTCCTGTGAGTTCATCTTTAGCCATTGGGCAACCTCCAAAACCTTGTATGGCGCCATCAAAACGTTTACACCCTGCTTTATAGGCGGCATCTACTTTTTCGAACCATGTGCTTGGTGTAGTATGCAAATGTGCTCCAAACTCTATGGTGGGGTATTTAGGTATTAAATTAGAAAATAAATAATCTATATTTTCAGGATTAGAAGTTCCTACTGTATCGCTTAATGATAAAATTTTAACGCCCATTTTACTTAAACGTTCTGTCCACTCCCCTACGATATCAACATTCCAAGGATCTCCATAAGGATTTCCAAACCCCATAGATATGTATACCACTACTTCTTTATTTGTTCTATTAGCGATATTAAGAATTTGCTCTAAAGCCACTACAGATTGTGCTATGGTTTTATGCGTATTACGCATTTGAAAATTCTCTGATATAGAAAACGGGTACCCTAAATAATTAATTTCGGGATGTTTCGAAGCGGCTTCTGCCCCACGAACATTTGCCACGATGGCTAAAAGCTTACTTTTAGTTTCACTTAAATCTAACTGTGCTAAAACTTCTGCGGTATCTACCATTTGCGGTATCGCTTTTGGAGATACAAAACTTCCAAAATCAATAGTATCAAAACCAACTCGTAAAAGTGACTGTATATATTGTACTTTTTTTTCTGTGGGAATAAAAGTCTTAATGCCTTGCATGGCATCTCGAGGACATTCAATAACTTTAACTTTGTCTAGCATTTTCTATAATTGGATAGAGGACAGTAGATCGTAACTTATATTTTAATTGAAATATCACGAAAATGTCTGGTTGAGCACTTCGACTGCGCTCAGTACAGGCCCCATCGAAGGACTCGAACAGACACTATTAATTATTTTAATACACGCAAAATATAACAGTTACAAACACAAATTGATAAGCACTTAACTACTAACCTCTATAATTGGTATTGCAAAAATAGGATTATACCAAACAAACATCAAAATAATTGAGAATATTTGAATTATTTTTCTGAAAGAAATATAAAAATTGCTATTCCTACAAAAACTACAATTTGTAACCACTTTAAAATACGCCCTACTCCTGCATGAGATTTTATATAATCTGATATGTATCCTGCTAAAATAGCTATACATGAAAATATAATAAAAGAGGTCCCCATAAAGACCAACCCCAAAACAAAAAACTGTGTTACCGTACTTAATGTATCGCTAAATAAAAAACCTGGGAAAAAGGCGAGAAAAAATATAGAAACTTTAGGATTAAGCACATTCATAATCACACCTTGTTTAAATAATTGCCATAGTCCTTTTTTAGGAACAGTTTCACTCGTTAAATTAACTTTTGAATCACTTTTATAAACGTTGTAAGCGAGATACAACAAGTATAAAGCCCCAAGTAATTTTATAATAAAATATAGAGTCTCATTTGCTTTTATAATAGCAGAAATACCAAAAGCAACTAAACTCGTATGAATTATACAACCAGAAATTAAACCTACAACTGTAGCCAAACCATATTTTCGCCCATTGGTAATACTTTGCATTAATACATAAATATTATCAGGCCCTGGAGCAATTGCCATCGCGGCAGTAGCCACAACAAAAGATATGAGGATTTCGTAATTCAAACTTAGTTTTTTACTTTGTTATATATGACAAAAATTATTTAATATATAATGAATGTCTGGTCGAGCGCAGTCGAGATCTACTTTTAGTAAACGAAGAATTCTCTACTTTAACCTATCTTGAGCGTTAGTCGAAAGGCTCGAACAGACAAATTAGTAACTCTTATTCACCTCAAAAATTAATTATTGAGGAGCGCATTATTAATATCCTTAATAAGTTGAGGGCCTTCGTATATAAACCCTGTATAGATTTGCACTAAATCTGCTCCAGCATTGAGCTTTTCTAAGGCATCTTTTTTTGAATGTATTCCCCCTACTCCAATTATTGGAAAGGCTTTGTTACTTTTATCGGCAAGGTATTTAATCACTCGGGTTGATTTATTTTTTATGGGTTGACCACTTAGTCCGCCATTACCAATGGCGTTTAAACGGGATTCAGATGCTTTTAGATCTTTTCTATCTACAGAAGTATTACTAGCGATTACCCCGTCAAGTTTCGTGTCTTGAACAAGCGCAACGATTTCATCTAATTGATTATCGTTTAAATCTGGTGCAATTTTAAGTAAAATAGGCTTTTGCTTCTCGAAAGCTTTATTCGCTTGTTGTACAGTTCCTATTAACTCTTCTAAATAATCCTTATCGTTTAATTTTGCATGGCTATCTACGTTTGGACAACTTACGTTTAGTACAAAATAATCTACATAAGGATGCAACCCATTAAAACATTCTAAATAATCTTTAGTGTAATCCTCTGGAGCAGTATTGGTGTTCTTACCAATATTACCACCAATAATAAGTTTTCCTTTATTTTTCTTTAGTTGAACAATTGCAGCTTCTAATCCTTCATTATTAAATCCCATTCGGTTAATAATGCCTTTATCTTCCTTTAAACGGAATAACCTTTTTTTAAGATTTCCTATTTGCCCTTTAGGTGTTACTGTTCCTATTTCGATAAAACCGAAACCAAAGTTTGCAAGTTCATTGTACAATACCGCATTCTTATCGAAACCAGCTGCTAAACCTACAGGATTTCTAAATGTTAATCCGAAAAGAGTTCTTTCTAATTTTTTATTATTAACCAAATATAAACGTCTAAACAATGCTGAAAAACCAGGAATAGAAGATGTGATTTTAATTAATGAAAACGTAAAATAATGTACTTTCTCGGGATCAAAGAGGAAAAGTAAAGGACGTAACAGTAATTTATACATTATATTAGTTTCTGCAAAAATACTTTTTATACCAATTATCACCTAAAATAAGCCCTATAATTTGTTTGTTTTTCGCTCATTTTAAATAAAAAAAGTATAAACCTATCATATAACTAACTAAGCCACATTATTATAATTAGCAAGTAATATTTCTGTTTTTTCTTTTAATTTTTCAAGTTGTATTAATCTATTCCTTAAATATTCTTCTTTGTTTTTGGTAATATATTCAGGGTTAAAA
>CALGLR010000075.1 GCA_937959395.1 uncultured Flavobacteriaceae bacterium
CCAAACTATATGAACACTTAACCTAGATACGCTATGTCCATTCGTCCTTTGTTCTGGCATAAATCAAAGGTAAGTTTTTTAGAAGCTAAAGCGAAATGCACTAAAGTACATAGTTTTAACTATTTTTGAGACCAATAAATATCTTCTTTTCTAATTTTTTTGAAGTTAATGGGATCTTTACTAAAGTCCTTTTTCACACCTTTCAGCCTAATAACCAATAAAAGAATATAGTATGTTAAGCTTTGTTTCATTTATTTCTCTTTGGTTTTTCTAATTAACCACAACTAATAAATATTGTTTATATCTTCCCCATTCGTTGCATAATAAATAATACAATAATAGGAATTGCTAATACTAAAACCATAATTAAATCTTTTTGAAATAACCAAGGAGCTAGAGCTAATGTGATAAAATAGCCACCTGCAGCACCACCAAAATGGGCATCATGACCTATATTATCTGATTGCTTTTTCATTCCATAAATAGAATACAGCAAATACCCGATACCGAAAATAAAACCAGGAATAAAAAAATTAATTTCCATCCAAGGATCGAACAATATTGCTGAGTAAATAATCCCCATAACTGCTCCACTGGCTCCTACAGCACTGTATTGATATTCCTTTTTATGAAACACATACGATAATATATTACCTGCTAGCAAACTTGCCAAATAGATAACGACATAATTTACTTCACCTAAACTATATATAACTTGATTAGAAAAAAAGAACAACGTTACCATATTGAATAATAAATGTTGCATATCAACGTGCAAAAAACCAGACGATAGGAATCTTATTTTCTCACCACGCTCAATACCTCCTATATTAAACTTATACTTTTCGAAAAAACTATAATCGTTAAATCCTTTGTACGAAATAATTACGTTTAATACTATTATTACAATTGTTACAATATTTAAATTGCCCATAAAGTGTCTTCTATTTACGCCAAATATAACATATATTTGCCATTCAATTCTAAATAAAAAATGCAGTTATTAGCATACATTTTAATATATCCTATCTTATGGTTAATCTCTAATTTACCATTTCGATTATTGTATATTTTCTCTGACGGATTATACTATCTTTTGTATTACGTAATAGGCTATAGAAGAAAAACAGTTAAGGAAAACCTCGACCTTGTTTTTCCTAATAAATCAGATAAAGAAAAGAAAGTTATTACTAAAAAATTCTACCACCATTTATGCGATCTGGTTTTAGAATCTGTTAAATCGATGACCATATCAGAATCTGAAATGCGTAAACGTTTTGCTTTTACAAATGTTGAAGTATTACAAGATCTAGAAAGCAAGCAAAGAAGTACGATTTTAATGTGCGCGCATTACGCCAGTTGGGAATGGATTTTTATTCTTCAAAAATATATAAAAAGTGAAGGTTATGCCGTTTATAAACGTTTAGCGAACGAACATTTTGATAAATTAGCAAGACGCATTAGAGCACGATACAATTCGTACCTTATTACGACCAAAGAAACTATTCCTACATTAGAAGACTTAAAAAACAAAGGCGTACTAACCGTTAGTGGGTTTGTGTCCGACCAATCTCCAAAATTACATAACGCCTATCATTGGAAAGAGTTTATGGGAATTAAAGTTCCTGTGCATACTGGTGCTGAAATGATTGGAAAAAAACTAGATTCAGCAATTGTGTTTTTTAATGTAAAAAAAGTAAAAAGAGGCCATTATCTAACTACTTTTAAAACACTAGCAGAAAATCCTAGAGAATTTAAAGATTACGAAATTACCGACGAATTTTTAAGGCTTGTAGAGCAGCAAATACATGAAACGCCTGAATATTATTTATGGACCCACAAACGTTGGAAACACAGAGGAAACGCTCCTAAAAATTAGATAAATAAAAAAACCACTGTTAAAATAAATAGTGGTTTTTTTGTTTATTTAATTCTGAAAAAGATATTCACCAGTTTTCAAAAACTTTATTTAATGATTTATTTTACAACTATTCTTTTATAAATACTAGAAGAATTCGATTTTTTAACATGTAATATATAAACGCCTGCTTGATTAAGGTTTAATTCTTTTCTAGAATATGAAAAAATGTTTTCTTCACCTTGTTCTCCTTTAATTCTTTTTTGAGAAATTAACTTTCCGTTTATATCATAAATAATAAATTGTACATCATCAGTAGACGTTAATGCTATTTTAAAACTCACATTTTCTACTACAGGATTAGGATATACTATAAATTCATTGTCTATATCTTCTATGCTATCTACTCCAAGTATTGGACAGTTTTGATTAGAAACACTGTCATCTTGCCTAACGATCATTTTAGAAGTTGCTGGAAAATTAAATGAATTAGCTTCAAGTTCACTTAAAGATGGAATATTAATATCATAATATCTAGGATCTGAATTTGTACTACTACTAGCTCTATAAAAGATTGGCGCTATGGTTGGTCCTATATGAAATTTATTTTCCATATTAGGAATAGGATTAGGGCTTAAAACAGTAGATCTTAATTCACATGGAACCCAAGAAAAACAACCTCTATTAATGTGAGCATTCTCACCATAAGTACACTTTATATCTGTAATTCTTGATCTAGGATCAAAAGTACCAATACTTGGTGCATTTAAGTCTACGAAAGCTCTATCTATCCTAACTGACGCTTTACTACCTATTGCTTCAACTTTTTGAACATCAATCCATCCGTTTTTTGCTCCCCATGGCTGGAGCATTAATGCAGCATGACCATTTGTACTTTTAATATTATATCCAGATATTTTTGAAACTTTTGCAACATTTTGTGGTGCTCCTGAAGCTCCAACATCATCAGATTCTATTCTCAAAGTAACCCCCCCGTTTCTGGAAGACAGGTTTTTAAACAGCATATTTTCACCAGTTCTTACTTGAATAACACCATAACCACTGTGAGCATTCTCTTGACTTAAATTTTTAACTAAAGCCTTTTTAGGTCCTCTAAAAACGCCTCCCCTTCTACTAACAGAACAATTAAGCACAGCATGAATTGTTTTTTGATCGATAACATGACAATTAGCCACCATAAAATTTTCAGCTTCTTTAACATTAAAAACTGTAATTCTTGATACATTAGGAACACCTCTCATATCTACAGTAAATTTACCTCTTAATGTTCTAATACTTACGTTTTCAGATTTTGAGTTTTGTTTTCCAATTTTAAAAATTGATTTATTGTTCGCAGGATAAAGAAAAGGTTTCACTACAGCATCTTTATCAAATATTAAATGAACATTCGATTTTAAAAATACATTTCCAAATATCCATTCACCAGAAGGTATAGTGATTACTCCTCCTCCTCTATTTGATAGCCTTGTTATTAGATCTATTAAATTTTGAGAATCATCAACGCCATCATTAGGCGTTCCTCCTTCATTTAATAGATTAACTCTATTATTTGCTGGTACATTAGATGATGTATCGGTAAAAAAATCATTCTCATTTAAATTTTCTGGTAAAGGTCCTCCCACTTGAGGAAAAACTACGATTACTTTTAGCATGAGTGCTAATGTTAATAAAATTAGAGATGGTTTAATAGTAATTTTTTTCATGTTTAGTTAAATTAAAATTAAGTATAGCAAATATCTGAGCATAAGAATTTCGGTTAATAAATTAAACTAATGATGTTTTTAATATTAATCGAAAAATTAGGTTTAAGCGTAAATTTTACGCTTCTAAAGTACTTAACCTTAATTGTTATTTAACAATTATTTCGTTATAAACCTTATTTAATAGCTAATAAGTAAATTATAGCTTATTTAATTAGTTAAAATTGATTAAAATGATTAATTATTTATAAATCTATTAGAAATAAATTGAATATCTTTTTTTAATAAAATTTAAAATATGGTTTCAATTATAGTTTACTAAAATGAGATAATAATGTGTTATCTCTTTCCTGTTTTTTAAGATAAATCAAAGAGCCTTAAAAACTCATTTTTCTGGCTAAAAAATCAACCAAGATAGATTGTTTTAACAAATAAAATAATTTAGTTTTAGTGTTAAACCTTGGTAGTTTTAAAAAATAATACCAATTCTTTTTTTAAATTAATATTGACTTAAAAACATATTCCCCTTGTCTTAAAACAAGCTTAAAAACCATAAATTAAATCCAACTTTAAAGACGAGACACTCTGAACAGAACCCTTCACAAACGAGAGCTAGTTGGAGTTTCAAAATTACATCAATTAAAATATTATCCTGCAAATCATCATATAGTTAATCACTAGGTTGATGTAACATTTTGAAAAAATACACTAATAATCTGTTTCTAAAAAAAATCATACACTTAGTGCTGCTTAAAATTATTTTAATAACTTGAGTTCGACATAAAAAAATAACATTAATTCGTCCCGAAGCTTCGGGATCAACTTTAGGAGAAATATATCGAGAACATCGATTTTCGTATCAAAAATCCATTCTCAATACATTTTTTTCCTTTTTGTTACAAAAAAACACTCGAATTAACTGTTTTTGATCGCCAACACCTTTATGTAGAACTGAGTCCATCAATGGTCAAGCCCATATTATCTATATTGATAACAGACTTAATTACTTATTTTTATTGTATTAAAAACAGGAACAGTTAAATCAAACTTTAAAAAACATTGGTGCTTTAAAGCCCATAACTCAGTTTAGGTAT
>CALGLR010000076.1 GCA_937959395.1 uncultured Flavobacteriaceae bacterium
ATTTTAACCCTGAATATATTACCAAAAACAAAGAAGAATATTTAAGGAATAGATTAATACAACTTGAAAAATTAAAAGAAAAAACAGAAATATTACTTGCTAATTATAATAATGTGGCTTAGTTAGTTATATGATAGGTTCTTAGTTTTAAATATAAGTTTTACATTTTTTAACGGTAAAATTTTAAATAAGTCTCAAAAGAACAACTAATTAGTTCTCGATGTCCAATAAATAGCAATTAGGTATTTACTTTGTTAGCATCTGCTTTCAATTGCCCCTTTATAAACCTATCAATATATTTAGCAATTTCTTCTCCTTTTTCTTCTTGTAAAAAATGCCCTGCATTCTTTATTATAATTTTTTCTTGATCGCTACTCGTTGGTATTAATTTATAAAAGAATTTTTCAAGCCCTCCCAATATTTTATCCTTATCAGAAAATAAAACTAAAGCAGGTTTATTCCATTTTGAAAGTACTTCTCTTGCTTTTAAAATTCGCTCCACCCCTTGATCATTTGGTTTTGATGGTACTAATAAAGGAAAGGCTTTGGCGCCTCCTTTGTGCTTTCTAGTAGGAAACGGTGCTTTATATGCTTGTATTACGTCTTTTGATAGTTTGTTATATGTCCCTTTTTGTAAGATCGTTCCAATTGGTAATGATGGATGATATTTCGCGAAATTTTGCCATAATCTAAAAAAAGGATTTAATGGTTTTCCTTTTGGCAAAAAGGTATTCATAACAATTACTCGTTTAAATTTTTCAGGATATTCTCCTAAAACACTTAAACCTAAAATGCCACCCCAATCTTGTACAATTAAAGTAATAGCATTCAATTCTAAGGTATCGATTAAATTTACAAGTGATTTAAAATGCAATTCTAAAGAATAGTTTTTCCATCCAACTATTTTATCTGATTTTCCAAACCCAATTAAATCGGGAGCTATAAATCTATAATCTTTTAGTTCTGGAATAAATTTACGATATAAATAGGACCAACTCGGTTCTCCATGCAATGCAAGAACAATTTCTCCTTGCCCCTCGTCTATATAATGCATTTGCATACTATTAAATTCAATATAATTCTCTTTATACGGAAAATCTTTAATGCCACTAAATCTATCTAGATCTGTTTTTAATATTTCCATAATTATTTTAAATTACTATTCGCAAATCGACTACAATCTATTTCTTGATCTAAAGGGGCTTCTTTTTCTATATAATGATACAATTTAGAAGCGACATAAGGCCCAATCATAACACCTCGTGTTCCTAAACCATTTAAAACATATAGGTTTTTATGCTTTTCATGTCTACCAACTAATGGCCGCCGACCACTTACTGTTGGTCGTATTCCTGCAACTTGATCTATCACTTCAAAATCACAGTTTAAAAACACTTTAAGCTTAGCTAATAACTCTTCCTTGGCGGCTTCTGTTATTTTATTCGTTTTATCTTTCCATTCATAGGTCGCACCAATTCTATAGATATCATTTCCTAACGGAATAACAAAAACACTAGATTTTAATACGTAATCTAATTTTAAATTTGGAGCATGAATGGTTAATAATTCTCCTTTTGTGCCTTGCAGGGGTAGATCTTTAAAAAATGGATTATTTTTTATTCCGAATCCCTCAGAAAACACAATATGTTTAGCTTTAAACAATTTATAATCTGAAGTTTTAGTATTAAATTTTATAGCCTCGTGATCGAATTCTGTCTCAAATAATTGATTATTGGCTTTTAAATAGCTTTTATAAGCAAGAATTAACGATTTGGTATCTATTCTTCCTGTTTTTAGCACTTCTCCAAGACTGTATTTAGCTTCTAGGTAACTATTATCGTTTTTAATTAATGTACTAGCCATATATTGGCTTAATTCAGGTTTATCTGAAGCTACAAACCAATCATTCTGTTCTTCTATAGAAGTTAACCTACGCCTTACAGGAATTTTATAATCTAATTTAATATTTAATAAACGTTCTAAACGGTTATACATGGGAAGTGCAACTTCTAATTGCTCTTCACTTTTCCAAACCGATGTAAATCGTTTTAAAATAACTGGATTATATAAACCTCCTGCTACGTTTGAAGAACACTGAGAGTTATTATCGAAAACAATAAAACTTTTTGAGTGAGTCCGTAATTCTTCACAAAAAGCAATGCCAGCCAAACCACATCCTACTATTATATAATCTACTTCCATATTTATGCAAAAATACTACATAACTTCGACTTCGCTCCTTTACCAAATAATTTGGTAGCTGAGCGTAGCCGAAGCTACATTTAAAAATCATTATTCAAGATGAAACTCTTTATAACTTCGACTTCGCTCCTTTTACCAAATAATTTGGTAGCTGAGCGTAGCCGAAGCCAACAATAAATATGAATAATTTGATCACTGAGCGTAGTCGAAGCCAACAATAAATATGAATAATTTAGTGACTGAGCGTAGTCGAAGCCAACAATAAATATGAATGATTTGGTGGCTGAGCGTAGCCGAAGCTACATAATAATAATAATAATTCAATCTTCCCATATGACTTCGGCTACGCTCAGTAACCGGTCAAAATATAAATCACAAAAAAATGCTCGCTTAATAAGCGAGCATTTTATATTTATTTTTAGATAGTGACTAGTAAGACCACATGTCTAATTCAAAGTCTCTAACTTTTTCTTTAATTCTTTCAGATTCTAAAAGTTGCATTAATGCGTTTTCTGCCACATATTCATCAACTTTACGATCGCCATATACATTTTCTTCTTTATAAATTACACCATTAAAACGTCTGGCGTTTAAGATATGATCAAAAGAAAATGGCATAGCACTGTTCTTAGAATTAAATGATTTCGCTTCATGTAAGATATCTCTTGCTTCAGGATAGAATATCCAAAATAATGGATTTGGTTCTTTGTTTTCTGCATCATCAGAATCAATAAAGTTAACATCGGCAGCAGCTGGTGCGATACCAATTAAACGATACTTTAATTCTCCTTGACGTTTGTCAAAATACCATAATCCTTTTATTAAGTATGCACTAACATCATAAGATCCTATAGTTCTAGTACTAATGAATTCTTCACCAACAAAACCATCAGCATTAAATTGATCGTAACCAACATCTAAAGTATCAACTTTAGTGGTAATATCTGCTAAATCTTTAAGAGAGCGCCTTCCTGTGAAATAAGAATCGTCATAAACATTTTCTAATTGACCGTCAACAATTGCTTTGGTTAAAACATCGTATAAAGAACGTCTTTCACTTCCAATATTATTGGTGTCTACCGGATAATATAATGGAAAATTAACACGCTCATCTAACACTACTTTTTCCCAAGTCATTTTTGAGAATAAAATGTCTCTGTCTCCAACGTAACCATATTCTAATGGCTCATCTTTATCTAAAGCTATTTGTTCAGCCGTTTTAACACCTATCTCATCTGGAGTTTTAGCGCCTAAAATATTTATTTGGGCAAAACTCGTTGATGCTATAAAAGCAAAAGAAACGGTTAATAAAAAAGATTTAATATTCATCTTACTATTTAATTTAAGGGTTACTTATTATTAATTATCTATTAGTTAGATAACTGAATAATAATTGGTGCTGCTGGCTTAATTTTTGGGCCAGAAGATTTAGATTTAATATCAAAAATCTGTACAGATGCGCCACGTTTTGCTTTACGCAGAGCATTCTTAGCTGCACCATTAAGTCTGCTTCCTTGTACAGTTACACTAGGTGCTCCTGGTACTTTAAATTTAAATCCTGTTACTGTTAAAGGTAAATCAAAATCAAAATCTTTAAGTTTAGCAGCTACTTTACCAATTTCTACATTATTTCTTGGTAATTTAAAGGCTCCATCTTTACCAGCAATTTGACCAACTGGTGCAGGAATATCTTTAATTCTAAATGTTTTCTTATCGTTTGCTTTAGAACCATCATCTAAAGTTGCAGATACATTAATAGTTACTGTTTTACCAGAAGTTGGCACCATAACATAAGTCCCTGATTTGCTTCCTCTTCTTAAACCAGCTGCACTAGCATTTACTTTATTAGCAGGTACACCAGCGAAAGAAATTGTCATTGGGTTTTGAACACCACGGTAAACAACATTCATTTTATCTGCAGAAATCGTAGCAGAGTTAGGACGAGGTACTACAACATAGTTTCCTACAATTGGAATCTCTAATGGTTTACCATCTTCTAAAAAAGTGAATTTTCCATTTACTTTGTGTTCTCCAACATTACCAACATTAAATTTTAATGCTGCAGCTCCTAAAGAATCAATAGCACCTTCAGCTTCTAAATTAACCTTCTGACCTTGAACAACAAGATCTGTTGGTACTACATTAGCATACTTTCCTAATACTACACGTCCTTTAAATTGCTCACCTGCAAAAAATGCAGATTTATCAGCTAATACAATTGCTGTATAATTTTTAAGAGATACTGCTGAATCAAGAGTATTACCTAAAAACACGTTAAACATATTAGCTTCAGTTGTTTTAACATCATTTTGCATTGCTGTTAACTTAGTAACAGATGCAATAGTTGGGAAACCTTTAAAATGGTAATCTAACCATAATTTCTTAGCACCATCGCCAGCTTTAATATCGGCAACATCGAATTTCGCTTCAAAATTTTCTATGGCCTTAAGATATTTTACATCTTTACCCACTACGGCTTTAACATCGGTTTTATATTTAGCAATAGCATCCATAAACTCCTGACCTAGTTTACTGTATCTATCTCCTGTAAACCATTTTTCGTCAATCCAATCACCTTTATCCATTGATTCATAAGGCAATTTACCTGTATCAGGATCAATTTCATATTTCCCTCCTTTTATGACATCACGCTTAACATTCTCTAAATACATGTAAAATGCATTTGATAAAGTCGCAATTTGATCTGCTTTTGCAGATGCCACTTTAAACTCTTCAGGTTTTTCTTCAGCTTTAAGTTTTAGACCAGCTAATGACTTCTCATTTGCTTCTCCTACAACTTTATTTGCGCTTGTGAACTTTTCATCCATTAAACCAAATGCTGAAAGTACTTCTTTTGACATATTTAATGCTAGCATTGCTATAAGCACTAAATACATAAGGCTAATCATTTTCTGCCTTGGTGATAAATTATTATCTGCCATATCTAATTAGATTTTTAAATTTTAAGTTAAACTAATTATTTGTTCATTGCAGATAACATTCCTCCATACACACCATTTAATGATGATAAGTTAGATGCCAATGATTGCATTTGTTCCTTTAATTTAGCTGCGTTTTCAACAGATTCTGCATTAATTTGAGTTTGCTTGCTTGCGCTCTCCATTTGTGCTTTGTATAAGCTATTTAATGACTCCATTTGAGCAGCAGCTATAGACATTTCTTCACCATATTTCTTCGTTGCAGCCATAGAATCTACTGTTGGAGAGATTCCTTTTGCAGCACCTTCAAAGTTTTTAATGCTATTTCCTAAGCTTGCCATTAACTCACCGTCAATCTTAGCTTCTTTTAATAATCCATCTAATTTTTTAGATAATAATCCTTCAGCGTCTTTAGGCGCTTCTTTTTTACCTTTAGTTTGTCCTCCTGCTAATTCAGGATATACTAAAGACCAGTCTAAATCTTCATGTACTGGTTCGAATGCAGATAAAAAGAAAATTAATGCCTCTGCACCTAATCCAACGATTAACATGATTGATGCTCCAGGCCAGTGCATTAATTTAAATAATGCTCCTAAGATTACAACTGCTGCACCGATTCCGTATGCGTATGCCATAAATTTCTTGTATCCACTTGCTGATTTTGCCATAATTTCTAAGTTTTTTTTTAGTAGTTAATTTTTTAGTAGTTAATTTATTTAAGTAGTAGGTATTATATTATTTATTTTTTGAACTTGTGATATCTGTTCCTAAGAAATCTTGAACGGTTCTGAACCCAATAAAGCTTCTTGCTGAATCTGCATATTCATAATCTCTTGAACTTACCTGTAAAAAGTATGCTACATCTTTCCATGATCCACCACGAACCACTTTTTTCTGATTTTCAGCATCATTTACACTTGGATTAATTGTAGACATATGTTCGTAAGAACTTGGATCGTACGATGCATTTACCCATTCTGAAACATTACCAGCCATGTTATATAAGTCATAATCATTTGGCTCATAAGCATCTGCTTCTACAGTATATAATGCTTGATCTGCAGCGTAATCTCCACGTAATGGTTTAAAGTTTGCCATGAAACATCCTCTATCATTTTTAGCATAAGGCCCTCCCCAAGGGAAAGTTGCAGCTTGTAAGCCTCCTCTAGCAGCATATTCCCATTCTGCTTCAGAAGGCAGTCTATAAGAATTTACAAAATGATGTTTCTTTTCTTTTCTGTAGGCGTTATGATACATTGTTCTCCATTGGCAGAACGCTTTTGCTTGTTTCCAAGATACTCCTACAACTGGATAATCACCATAAGCATCATGCCAGAAATAATCGTTGTGCATTGGCTCATTATAAGAATATGCAAAATCTCTAATCCAAGCAGTTGTATCTGGATAGATTACCACCTCTTCTTTGATAATAACGTCTTTACGTCTTAAGTTTCTATCTTTTGCAGCTTTTTCAATATTCATGTAAGAATACTGGAATTTAAACTTAGAAACATCCCATGTACGTTGCCCGTTATAAGACTCTTCTAAAGGCAAATACATTGTATCCATTACCTCAGCATAGTATTCATCTGGATATTCAGCAGTATCAAAAACTAAATCAACATCATGATTTAATTTTCGTCCTTCATAACCTGTTTCTCCCATACCGCTATAATTATCTAGCATGTATTTTTCATAAACAGACATGTTAGCCGTATCTGCATCTTTAAATGCAAATTGACCAATACCTTCTGATTTTTTATCATCACTAGGTGTTTCTCCAACTTCATCAGCTAAAATTGCTAATTTAGTACGAATTGTAGAATCTCTAACCCATTCTACAAACTGACGATACTCACTATTAGTGATTTCTGTTTCATCCATATAGAAAGCACGTACTGTTACTGTTTTGGCAGGAGCATCTTGTATACCTGCTAAATCATCATCTGCTTTACCCATAATAAAGGCTCCACCTGGTATTAATGCCATACCATATGGCTTCTCTGGATGCCATTTCTTTCCTTTCACACCTACTAATTGGCCTCTGTCTCCAGAACCGCAACTTGCAAGTAGTGCAAAAACTGCTGATATTAATAAAAACTTCTTCATTTTCATATAAAACTGATGGTTAATTATTTACTCCCATTTTTTGAGAGCGTAAACATATTTATATTTTCTTTAAGAAACAACTTTTTTTCAAAAAAAAATCACTTTTAATCGTAAAAAAATGCTTTTCGTCGATAAAATTGATCGGTTTTCGTTAAAATTGATAACTTAAATGTTATTTTTTTGATACGCCTTATACCAGCGATTGGGTATTTTGTTTTCGCACGCATCCATATAATCTTTGTGTGTGCAAGGTAATAACGTATGCTTTTTCAGTTTATTGTTAATATTTATTAAAAAAGGTATTTCTATCCACCAACGTCCAGTATCAGTAGCCTTATAAAAGATTAATTCTTCAGAATCTGTAAGCGTTGTATATTTTTGATACTTGTTTTCGTTAGTAAAGACATCATCTTTCACTCTACAATTGACTCCTTCTATAAAATACCACAACATTTGGGCGATTAACATAGATGTAATTTCATCATCATGAGAAGGCTTATATTCATAAACCCCAAAAGAACTTACTTTGTTGCTTATTCCCGCATATCGAGAAACTGCACATATTTCTTTTCCGGTTAAACCATTTGGAGATAGGCGTTGTTTTAAACTCACCTCAGAAGCTTTAATAACCCCAAGATCTATGCTTACTATATTTGCATCTCTCATTACCGGCTCTACAACTGTAATATCATTACTAACGTCTCCCAATCTATACGCTTCAAAATAAAGTCGCTCCATTAAATCTATTTCTTCTTGAGAATTGAAATACGTTTGATAACCTATTGTAGCGTAATTAAAAAGATTATAGGGTTGGTCTAAAATAATTTTACCAACAAAACTAGTATTCTTTATAGGTTTTGAAGAATCTCCTAAATCAAATCTAGAATCTACATTAACGACATTTACCATAGGTATCAAACTATCGTATGCACGATAATTTGCATAAGTTAAATCTTGACTCCCTCCTAGTATAATAGGAATTATTCTTTTTTGTATGAGTATGGTAAGTATCTCTTTTAAAGCGAAATAAGTATCTTCAACAGTTTCACCTTTATTGATATCACCTAAATCAGCAATTATCGTGTCCCAACTACCTGGGTATAATGAGTAAAAAGATTTCCTTACCTCATTAAAATTAAATGTTTCTCCTATATAATTAACATCATTCCTACTTTCTAGAACTCCTATAATAGCAATTCTAGCATCTTCAATATCAGGAATACCGTTTTGACTTGAATGAATTTTAATTTTCCTACCTAATGCTTGAGGAGATAATAACTCATTATGAGCTAGTATTGCATCTGAAACAGGAGCTAAAAAATTAAAGTTCATATTTTATTTCTTTTTTGTAGTTGTTTTTTTCTTTGTAGTCGCTTTCTTTTTAGTTGCTGCTTTTTTCTTTGGCGCATTTTTTTCTATAATTGCTTTAACTTCATCCAAAGTTAATTTAGCAGCCTCTACCGTTTTAGGCAATTCAATTTTCACCTTTCCTTTTAGGATATTATGTCTTCCCCATCTTGCTTTCTCTACACGAATACCTTCATCTTCCCAATTGTGAACTACTTTATCTATTTCTTTTTGAATTTTTGTTTCAATTAATTCAATTAATTCTGCTTCAGATAAATTATCCCAATCGTATTTCTTATTGACATTAATAAACATGCCATTCCATTTTATGAATGGACCAAAACGACCTTTGCCTTTTGTTACACCTTCTCCTTTATATGTATATATTGGAGCGTCTGCTATTTGTTTTTCTTTAATTAACACAATAGCATCATCTAACTCAACCGCTAATGCATCTACGCCTTTAGGCAACGAAACAAATGCTGCTCCAAATTTCACATAAGGACCAAAACGACCATTATTAACGAGTACTTCTTCGCCTTCGTATGTTCCTAAATTTTTTGGAAGTTGAAATAAATCTAATGCTTCTTCAAAAGTAATTGAATTCAATTGTTGGTCTGGACTTAGACTTGCAAAGGTTGGTTTATCTTCATCATCGACAGTTCCCATTTGTACCATTGGCCCAAACTTCCCTAATCTTACACTTACTTGTTTTCCTGTTTTTGGGTGTTTACCCAATATACGTTCTCCAGATTCTCTTTCTGCATTTTCTTGTACATCGACGACCTTCGGGTGAAAATCTTTATAAAAAGATTTCATAACATCCTTCCAGTCTTCTTTTCCATCAGCAATTTCATCAAATTGATTTTCAACTTTAGCAGTAAAATTGTAATCTAAAATAGTTTCAAAATGATTGACTAAAAAATCAGTCACAATCATTCCTATATCTGTAGGCACTAATTTCCCTTTATCTGATCCTACTTTTTCTGTTAACAAATTATCTTTAACTTCATTATCCTCAAGAACCAATTGCGTGTAGCTTCTCTCAACACCTTCAACTGTACCTTTCTCTACATATTTTCTGTTTTGAATCGTAGTAATTGTTGGCGCGTAAGTAGACGGACGACCAATCCCTAGCTCTTCTAATTTCTTTACTAAAGACGCTTCTGTATATCTATATGGCGCTCTTGAATAGCGTTCTGTTGCGTTTATGTATTTATTAAATAACGTCTCATTTACTTTCATTGCAGGAAGCATTCCTTCTTGCTCCGCATCTTCATCATCATTTCCTTCTAAATAAACCTTTAAAAAGCCTTCAAATTTTATAACCTCTCCATTTGCAGTAAATGTTTCATTATGAGAAGCCGCATTTATTTTCACATTAGTTCGCTCTAATTGTGCATCACTCATTTGAGAAGATATAGCACGCTTCCATATTAACTCATACAAACGTGTTTGATCATAATCTAAACCTGCAGAATGTGCTGCAAAACTTGTAGGACGGATAGCCTCGTGAGCTTCTTGAGCCCCTTTAGCTTTACTTTTAAACTTACGCTCGTTATGAAACTCATTTCCATAAGCCTTAACAATTTCTGCCTCTGCTCCTTTTCTGGCTTCATCTGAAAGATTAACACTATCAGTTCTCATATAAGTAATTAAACCAGCCTCATATAAACGTTGCGCCATAGTCATGGTTTTGCTTACTGAAAAATAAAGTTTTCGCGACGCTTCCTGTTGTAATGTAGATGTCGTAAATGGAGCTGCTGGAGATTTCTTTGCTGGTTTCTTTTCTAAATTAGAGACCTTAAAAGTCGTATTAGCATTTTCTTTTAAAAACTTTAATGCTTCAGCTTTCGTTTTTATCGTTTTTGGTAATTTTGCTTTAAACGATTGCCCGGCTTCATTAGAAAATTCGGCATCAACCCTATAAGATGCTTCGGCATTAAAACCTTGAATGTCGCGCTCACGCTCTACAATTAATCTTACCGAAACGGATTGTACACGACCTGCAGAAAGCCCTCCTTTCACTTTTCGCCAAAGCACTGGAGAAAGCTCATAACCTACTATCCTATCTAATACACGACGTGCTTGCTGCGCATCTACTAAATCGTAATCTATACTTCTTGGATTTTCTACTGCTTTTTGGATAGCAGACTTTGTAATCTCATGAAATACGATTCGTCTTGTTTTTTCTTTATCTAAATTTAGCGATTCTGCTAAATGCCAAGCAATAGCCTCCCCTTCTCGATCTTCATCACTAGCTAACCAAACCACCTCGGCTTTCTTTGCTAGATCTTTCAGTTTTTTTACAACTGCTTTCTTATCATCAGAGACTTCATATTTGGGATCAAAATCACCTTCTACATCTACACCTAACTCTTTAGACGGTAAATCTGATATATGCCCAAAACTAGATTCTACTTTAAAATCTTTTCCTAAAAATTTCTCTATAGTCTTTGCTTTTGCAGGTGACTCAACTATTACTAAATTCTTTGCCATGTATTGCTTTTTAGAAACGCAAAGGTATATCAAAAAAAATTTATCGCCCTAAATTTTATAGTTTTTCAATTTTTTTTGAAACCATTTAAAAATAAAATCCGTAGGTTAAACTTCCATATACTTGCCCGTATGCTAGAGGTGTCTCTTTACTTAAAAAGTGATACTCTAAAGAAATTAAATTACGCTCATTCTTATAATATATACCTGTTTTTGCACTTAATATATGTTTCGTTATACGCGCTGTATAATTCGTGTCATCAAAACTTAAATCCCCTTGTATTAGAACATTATATAAAACATATCTATAATCAAAACCAATAATGCCATAAAATTCTTTAATAGAATTCGTTTTAACGACACCTATTCTAGAGGTATTATTAAAATTGTTTAATCGCCCAAATACGATATCAAACCCTGTAGCTATGTTTACATCTTTTAAACCAATGGCAGTCTTTATATTATAATCGAATGCACTATATTTAGAAGTCACAAGGTTATAAATATATTTTGCGTTAAGGTTTATTAAAAATTTATTTCCAATTTCTTGCTCCCAAGTAGGCACTTCTATATTTAATGAATTGTGCCACCAGGTTTGTAATTTACCTGCTCCAGATTGTTCTCCAGTCCCTCCCATTTCAATGCCCACAACTATCGCTTTTCTTTCTTTTATAGAATGTATTTGCGCCAACAATCCTAGCCATCCAGCATATGGCCTATCAAAATCTAAAACGTTCGTTGATGTTAAATTAGACGGTGTGTAGGTTTCTTGAAGTAAAACGAGTTCTAGTTGAAGTTTTGCTTTTTCAGTTTTAAAAAATAAAAAATCATTTTTTAAGCTGTGCGCATAAGATATTAATAAACCATTTGTATAATATTGATCTAATAGCGCAAACTTATCATTCTCAATAGTAAGACTTATCTTATTATTAAACTCTTGCGAATTAACCGTAGTAATACTAATAATGAAAAATAACAGGTATCTAATCAATGTCCTTTCTTTTGGGTAACGCTAAATTTACATTAAAAATTTCGTTAAAAAACTGTCATTTTGTCACTGTATTCAAAATAATCCTATCTTTGCATACTTATTGAGTTTACAGAGCTTCAGTGCACCTATGGAAAAAACAACAGACGAAAAGAGACAGGGAGAATCACTCATAATAGAACCTAACGAGAATAATTCTAAAAAACTATTTATCGAAAGTTATGGCTGTGCTATGAATTTTAGCGATAGTGAGATCGTCGCTTCTATTCTCTCAAAAGAAGGTTTTAATACGACCCAACATTTAGAAGAAGCCGATTTAGTTTTAGTTAATACCTGTTCTATTAGAGACAAAGCAGAACAAACCGTTCGCAAACGTTTAGAAAAATATAATGCTGTAAAGCGCATTAATCCTAAAATGAAAGTAGGCGTTTTAGGCTGTATGGCCGAACGTTTAAAAAGTAAATTTCTTGAAGAAGAAAAAATTGTAGATCTCGTTGTTGGCCCAGATGCTTATAAAGATTTACCCAATTTGTTAAGCGAAGTTGAAGCGGGTAGAGACGCTATTAATGTTGTGCTTTCCAAAGATGAAACTTATGGAGATATTTCTCCTGTTAGACTAAACACTAATGGCATTACAGCCTTAGTTTCTATTACTCGTGGCTGCGATAATATGTGTACCTTTTGTGTTGTTCCTTTCACCCGAGGAAGAGAGCGCAGTCGTGATCCACAAAGTATTATTGAAGAGATTAATGATCTAGCGACTAAAGGCTATAAAGAAATCACTTTGTTAGGTCAGAATGTAGACAGTTTTCTTTGGTATGGCGGCGGACTAAAGAAAGATTTTGTGAACGCTAGCGATATGCAAAAAGCAACAGCAGTAAATTTCTCAAAATTACTCTCTCTTTGTGCTGAGGCACACCCGAAAATGCGTATTCGTTTTTCGACATCTAACCCTCAAGACATGTCTTTAGAAGTTATAAAAACCATGGCCAAATACGATAATATTTGTAATCATATTCATTTGCCAGTTCAAAGTGGTAGTAATCGAATTTTAAAAGCAATGAACCGATTGCATACCAGAGAAGAGTACTTTACATTAATAGATAATATTCGAAGTATTATTCCAGATTGTGTAATTAGTCAAGACATGATCACAGGTTTTCCAACAGAAACAGAAGAAGATCACCAAGACACGTTATCACTTATGGAATATGTGAAGTATAATTTTGGTTATATGTTTACCTATTCTGAACGACCAGGAACATTAGCCGAACGCAAGCTAGACGATGATGTTCCAGAATCAACAAAAAAACGACGATTAAGCGAAGTTATTGAGCTTCAACTAAAACACAGCGAGTTTAGAACAAAACAGTATTTAGGAAAAACGGTTGAAGTATTAGTAGAACGCCAATCAAAAAAATCTAATTTACATTGGTCTGGAAGAACACAACAAAATATTGTTGCTGTTTTCCCTAAAGAAAACCATAAAATTGGAGATTTTGTTAACGTAAAAGTAACAGATTGTACAAAAGCAACACTTATAGGAAATGCAATTGATATAGTTCAACAGAAGTAATGAAAGAACAAATAATCATAGAACCTAAACATGAATTGAAGGATTTCCTTCGTTTTAGCTATTCCAACCTATATAGCTCTTGGGGGATGAGAATCATGATATTTTTTTCTATAATTGGATTAATTATTAATATATTATATTTATTTAATTTTTTGGATATAGATATGTTTATAGATGAAAAAATCCCTATTGTAAATATAATTTTCCCTTTTATCGCTCTATTTTTTATTCCTCTTTTTATTTTTTTTGCTAACAAATCAGCTTTCAATAAAAATTTTAGACTAAAAGAAATATCAAAAATTATAATTGATAATGAAGGCGTAAATGAAAAAGGAGAATCATACGAAGTATTAACACCTTGGAAAAAGTTTAAAAGTATCAAAGAAAAAAAATACCATTTCATACTTAAGCAAAGTAAATATCAAAAAGGATTTATAGCCAAAAGGCATTTTGATGACCAACAACTAACTGATTTTAAACAATTAATAAAATCAATCAATATTAATTAAAAAGATTCCTGCCGTCGCAGGAAATTTATATGGAATCTATTCAAACAACAAAACAACGATTCGGAATTATTGGAAATAGCCTAACACTAAATAGAGCTATTGAAAAGGCAATTCAAGTCGCTCCAACAGATATTTCTGTATTAGTTACAGGTGAAAGTGGTGTTGGTAAAGAAAGTATTCCTAAAATAATACATTCTTTATCTCATCGTAAACATGGTAAATACATTGCGGTAAATTGTGGTGCTATTCCTGAAGGCACAATAGATAGTGAATTATTTGGCCATGAGAAAGGTGCTTTTACTGGTGCCACACAAACACGATCTGGTTATTTTGAAGTTGCAGATGGCGGCACTATTTTTTTAGATGAAGTTGGCGAGCTTCCATTAACAACGCAAGTACGTTTATTACGTGTTTTAGAGAATGGCGAATTTATTAAAGTAGGCTCTAGTAAGGTTCAAAAAACCGACGTTAGAATTGTAGCCGCTACAAACGTAAATATGTTTGAAGCCATAAACAAAGAAAAATTTAGAGAAGATCTATACTACCGTTTAAGCACCATAGATATTAACCTCCCTCCTTTAAGAGAAAGACAAGAAGACATTCATTTATTATTTAGAAAGTTTGCCAGTGATTTTGCACTAAAATATAAAATGCCTACAATTAAACTATCTGATGAAGCTGTTCTACTATTAAAAAAATTCCGTTGGAGTGGAAATGTTAGACAATTAAGAAATGTCGCCGAGCAAATTTCAGTGCTAGAACAAAACAGAACAATTACTCCAGAATCCTTAAAAGCCTATTTACCGTCAACAAAAACAAATCTCCCTGCGGTTATAAAAACTACAAAATCTGAAAGCGATTTTAGTAGTGAAAGAGAAATTTTATATAAAGTTTTATTCGACATGAAAAGCGATCTTAATGATTTAAAAAAGCTTACCATGGAACTTATGAAGTCTGGAAACGCAAAAGATATTGAGAAAGACAACGAAAGTTTAATTCAAAAAATTTATGGCGAAGATGATGACACTTCCCATTATAATAACACTAATGATTTAGAAGTTTTGGCGCTCTCAGAAAACAAAACTGAAGCTATTGAAGAACCAAAAACAGACAAATATCATTTTGCAGAAGAAATTGAAGAAGTAGAAACATTATCTTTACATGATAAAGAGCTAGAACTTATAAAAAAATCGCTTGAACGCCATAATGGAAAACGTAAATTAGCAGCAGATGAATTAGGAATTAGTGAGCGTACATTGTACAGAAAAATTAAACAGTTTGATTTATAAAAACCGAAACTTAATTTAATACAATTTTGAACTAAAATCAAAAGATACCTGCTTAAACGGGCATTAATATGAAATACTTAAAATACATACTTATAATAGTTCTTCTTTTTTCAATACAAGGTTGTGGTGTCTATTCTTTAAGCGGTACTTCGATTGCTAAAGATGTTAAATCATTCCAAGTGAATTACTTCAACAATAGCGCTGTTTTAGTAGAGCCAGGTTTAAGTAGAGATTTTACATTAGCATTACAAGATTTAATTCAAAACCAAACAAACCTAGAACTAGTAACCTCTAACGGAGACCTCGTTTATGAAGGAGAAATAATAGAATATCGCATATCCCCTACAACTGCTACGGCAAATAATACTGCTGCACAAAATAGGTTAACTATAGGCGTAAGAGTCAACTTCTATAATAAGAAAAAAGAGGATGATGATTTTGAACAAACGTTTTCCTTTTTTTATGATTTTGCTGGTAACGCTTTACTTACAGGAAGTACTAAATCAACTGCATTTGATGAAATATTCGAACGTTTAACACAAGATATTTTTAATGCTTCATTAGCAAAATGGTAATATGGATTTAGAACATTTCACCAACATATTACAGCAGCAATCACTCGTAAACGACGATATAGATAATCTAAAACAGATTATAAACAAATATCCTTATTTTCAAAGTGCAAGAGCGCTATATTTAAAAGGATTAAAAAATACTGACGATTTTAAATACAATCAGGCTTTAAAAACAACAGCAGCATATACAACAGATCGTAGTATTTTATTCGATTATATTACCTCTGAATCATTTTTACAAAATGAAGTCTCTAAATACATAAAACAAAATACCGTACACTTAAACGCTATTGAAGTTGAGGCGCAAGATATCTCAGTTAATAAAAGTGTTATTATAGATGATGCCCTTAAAAGAGAAATAGAAAATAGTAAGCCAATATTAGATCCAGCTCTATTTCAACCAATACAAACAGTTCATAAAATAGAAGTTTCAAAAATTGCAAACTTAGAGCATCTTAATGACAACTCTACGATTGAAGAAACAACAAAAAAAGAGACTGCAAAAACGAAAAAAACACTCCCTTTAAACGAAACCACACTTAATTTAGGAAAACCTTTAGAGTTTAATAAAAACGAAACACATTCCTTTAATGAATGGTTAAGTTTAACTAGCGTTAAACCTATAAAAAGGGATGAATTAATTATTAATGAGAATGCAAAAACGACTTTAAATAGAGCAGAGAAATTTGAACTTATTGATCAATTTATTTCTAAGAATCATAAATTAGAACCAACTAAAGAAACGAGTTCTCACAATATTGCAAAGGCACAAATGATACAACCAGAAGCCTTAATGACTGAGACTTTGGCGCGTATCTATTTGGAACAAAAAAATTACAAAAAGGCAATTCAATCTTATAAAATATTAAGTTTGAAATATCCAGAAAAAAGTGGTTTCTTTGCAGACCAAATCAAAGTAATAAAACAATTACAAGATAATAACACATAATAAAATGAATACGTTTACAATATTTTTAATCTTAATAGTGGTAGTAGCATTCTTGCTAGTAGTAGTGGTTATGGTACAAAATCCTAAAGGAGGAGGATTATCTTCTTCATTTGGAGGTGGTGGCACACAACAATTAGGTGGAGTAAAAAAGACAACGGACTTTTTAGATAAAAGTACTTGGACACTTGCTACGGTTTTATTACTATTAATTTTAGTTTCAAATACTGCAATTGATAGAACTTCTGGTCAAACCGAATCTAAAGCATTAGATCCAGATGCAGCTGTACAACCTTTACCTGATGTAACTCCAGCTAAAGATGACACTACAACTAAAGTGATTGATTCTATTACCCCGTAATCATGACATTATAAAAATTAATACTATGCCAACTTATATAAGTTGGCTTTTTTATTGCTACTAAATAGTATCATACTAATATTTTCTCTCAAAATCTTCATTAATTAAACCTGTTTTTTAGGAAGGGCAAGACTCTATTCTGAAACTTTGTCAGTTAAAACCTATTGGCACATTTTTAGTATAAATCTTACTTAAATAAATTAATCCAGTTCGCTTATCGAACAAACAAAAAATAATTAAAATGAGTAAAGTAAAAATTAAACCACTTGCAGATCGCGTGCTTATAGAGCCGCTTCCTGCAGAAACGCAAACTGCTTCTGGATTATTCATTCCAGATAGTGCTCAAGAAAAACAACATAAAGGAACAGTAATAGCAATTGGAACAGGAAAAAAAGACGAACCTTTGACAGTTAAAGTTGGAGATACGGTACTTTATGCAAAATACTCTGGGTCTGAACTTAAATTAGACAACACAGATTATTTAATGATGCGTGAAGAGGATATATTGGCGATAATTTAAAAAAGAGCTATTGGCTATTGGCTTTTTGCCTTTGGCTTCTTACTCTTAAGTGTAATTACGAGCATTCTTTTACTAAAGACTAAAAATCAATAGCTAAAAGTTCAAAGCTCAAAAAACAAAACATTTTTTAGCTAATGGCCAAAAGCCAAGAGCTAAGAGCAAACAAAAGAAAAATGGCAAAAGATATAAAATTTGATATAGAAGCACGTGATGGTTTAAAACGTGGTGTTGATGCATTAGCAAATGCAGTAAAAGTAACTTTAGGCCCTAAAGGGCGTAATGTAATTATTGGTCGTTCATTTGGAGCACCTATAGTTACTAAAGATGGAGTTTCAGTAGCTAAAGAAATTGAATTGGAGCATCCTTTAGAAAATATGGGAGCTCAAATGGTAAAAGAAGTCGCTTCAAAAACTAACGATCTTGCTGGAGACGGTACTACTACTGCAACAGTTTTAGCGCAAGCGATTGTAAAAGAAGGGCTAAAAAATGTTGCTGCAGGTGCAAACCCAATGGATTTAAAACGTGGTATTGATAAAGCAGTAACTGCAATTGTTAACGACTTAGACAAACAAAGTAAAGTTGTAGGGAACTCTTCAGAAAAAATAAAACAAGTCGCTGCTATTTCTGCTAATAACGATGACGTTATTGGAGATTTAATTGCTAATGCTTTCGGAAAAGTAGGAAAAGAAGGTGTTATTACTGTTGAAGAAGCTAAAGGAATGGAAACCTATGTAGATGTTGTTGAAGGGATGCAGTTTGACAGAGGTTATTTATCTCCATATTTCGTTACAGATAGCGAAAAAATGATTGCAGATTTAGACAACCCTTATATTTTACTATATGATAAAAAGGTATCTACAATGAAAGATTTACTACCGGTTTTAGAGCCTGTAGCACAATCTGGAAAACCATTATTAATTATTGCTGAAGATGTTGATGGAGAAGCTCTTGCCACTTTGGTTGTAAACAAATTACGTGGTTCATTAAAAATTGCTGCTGTAAAAGCGCCAGGTTTTGGAGATCGTCGTAAAGCAATGCTTGAAGATATCGCTATTTTAACTGGAGGTACTGTAATTTCTGAAGAGCGTGGCTTTACACTAGAAAACACAACTATAGACATGTTAGGAACTGCAGAACGCGTTACAATAGATAAAGACAATACTACTGTAGTTAATGGTTCTGGAACTAAAAGTTTAATAAAAAATAGAGTTAACCAAATAAAATCTCAAATAGAATCTACAACGAGTGATTATGATAAAGAAAAACTTCAAGAACGTTTAGCTAAACTAGCTGGAGGTGTTGCTGTTTTATATGTTGGAGCGGCTAGTGAAGTAGAAATGAAAGAAAAGAAAGACCGTGTTGATGATGCTTTAAATGCAACTCGTGCAGCTGTAGAAGAAGGTATTGTTGCTGGTGGAGGTGTTGCTTTAGTTAGAGCAAAATCTCTTTTAGAAAAAATTGATACAGAGAATCTAGATGAAACTACTGGTATTCAAATTGTAGCTCGTGCTATTGAAGCGCCTTTAAGAACTATTGTTGAAAATGCAGGTGGAGAAGGAAGCGTTGTTGTTTCAAAAATACTAGAAGGTAAAAAAGACTTTGGCTACGATGCGAAATCTGAGAAATATGTAGACATGCTTAAAGCTGGAATTATAGATCCTAAAAAAGTAACACGTATAGCATTAGAAAATGCAGCATCTGTTGCTGGAATGATCTTAACTACAGAGTGCGCTTTAATAGATATTAAAGAAGCTGAAGCTCCTCACTCTCATCCTCCAATGGGAGGCGGCATGCCAGGAATGATGTAATTTTTATAACATATTAAAATAAATTAGAACGCTCTAAGATAAATTTTCTTAGAGCGTTTTTTATTGTAGCTCCTTAAACATGGTAGACCAATTATAACTTAAAATGAGACCTAATTAACCCGAAAAATTCATTGAAATAAAAGAAATCTGAGTGTAAAGCGTTATATTTAAGTATCTAAGATCAAATATTTCACTTTTAAAAACCACCCAGATTTGAATACTAAAAATACATTATTTTATCGAGGAAATCAAT
>CALGLR010000077.1 GCA_937959395.1 uncultured Flavobacteriaceae bacterium
GTTAAAAAAATCAGAGGAAAACCACAAATCAAAATAAACTTTGAAGAGGACTTATTTTCTGTGAAAAAACAGATATAACGCCTGTTTATAGTAGTTCAAAAGCTAATTTAGATCGATCGGTAAAACTTTCGGACGGCAGTGCCATTTTATAATTTATAGGATAATTTTAATAAAACTATTCTCGGTAATATAAAGTTTTTTTCATCTGATATAAGAATATTTGAAAATGAATTTTGCTGCTTAAATTTTACATTAAATAAATTTGTTCCGCTTAATTCAATCCCCCATGGACTATCTTCTTTTTGATAAAATAATGATGTGTTAGCGATGTTAAAAATGTTAGAAATATTTTGAGAGGCGTTTGTGAAATTAATATTTGAATAATCCGCTTTTAATACAAAATCTTTCCAAACATAATCCAAGTAACTCGAAAATGTAGTATTATAAAAATCGTTTTTAGAAATAGAAGTTCTAAAAAAAGAAGGCTCGTAAGCATATTCTAACTCTATATTAGGCAAATTCTCAAAAGAAGTCTTAAATTTCACAATGGATGATAAATTTTTAGAGATGTTCAACGAAGTCACATTATTCAATAATTGATAAAATTCATTATAACTACCTCTACCCTCAAAACTAAATTTAATGTTTCCAATTCTTTTGCCTAAAACAAAGTTAGTTCTAATAGAATTCTCTGGTTCATTAAAAATTGTATATGTCACCAACTGTTCTATACCTTCTAAAGCTATCGCATTTTTAATGCTCTTAGATTTGTTAATGTAATTAATCCCTGCAATTAACCGTTGCCCCTTTAATAAATTAAATTTAGAATAATTTAAAGAATAAGTATTATAAAGTCCGTAAGATATATTAGGATTTCCTCTAGCAATACTATTAAAAGAACGGAGTAAAAAATTTTCAATTAATTGTTCGCTTTTAGGAAAACGAGTACTCGCAACGAATTTAAATCGTAATTTTTCACTAGTATTAAATGTTGCTTCAGCATCAAATCTAGGCAATAATATATCTGTTTTATTACTAATAACAGTCTCTAATTGTTTGTTTTGCCATGTATATTTATGATAGCTAAGACTAGGCTTTATAATAAAAACACCTGTTAAGAATTTATAGTCTAATCCTAAGAATAAATCATTGAAATCATAAGTTAAACTATTTCTAAAATTTAAAAGTGGTATTTCTCCATTATTAATTAAACGTTGTTGCAAAGAAGAAGAATAATCCTCTTTAAATAACTTAAACCCTGTAGAGAAATAGATGTGGTTATAATTATTTAGCACCCAATAATCTTTACCTATAAAATCAAAATTTAAACTTTTAATGTTTGTATTTTGAATGACACTAAAAACAGGGTTTTCCTCTAACAAAAGCGTGTTTTCTAGAAAGCGCGTATTAGAAAACAATTCTTTATTAGGTTCGTTTTCTTTATAACTTAAGATGCCTTCTAAACTAATAGTTTGAGCTCTAGAAAAACGTTTACTATAAGTCCCATTTTGTTTTAAAGAAAAACTTTCTAATTGGTTTAAACTATTAAAACTAGAGTTATTTAAATTACTATTCGTTTGTAAAAATCCATTAGTCTTATTATTAGTAACTTTTATTAAGGAATTTACTGAAAGGTCTGAACTTGAAGACGCGTTATAATCTAAGGCTAGTTTGCCTATCACAAATTCATTATCTAAGCTGTTTGAGTGCGTTCGAGTTTCTTCAAAAGGTGCTGTATTATTAATAAATGTATTTAAATTATTAGTGAGCGTTTTTGTATTATTACTATTCCATATAACATAATTAGTAAGGTCTAATTTTTTGGATAATGACTGTCGTAAATTAAAAGCTCCAAAACGGGTACTATTTTTTTTAAAATCATTACTACTTAGAAACTGCGAAAAATCATCCTTTGCTAAATCCCTATAACTTCCTGCATTATTTAATAATTTTCCAAAACCACCCTCAAATTCTATATAATCTGAGAAAGTAAACGATTTTGTTCCAATATTGTTTACATCACCTATAAAATTAACATTGGTTTTAGGACTGTAATAAAAAAGTGTCGGGTTTATTATATAATTATTTTCTACTCCCCCACCAACTTCTATATCCCCAAAAACGAACTTCTTTTTATCTTTTTTTAGTTTTATATTTAAAGCCACATCATCACTTTCTTGCAAGCCTTTTAAAAATTCTATTTCGTTATAATTTTCAAAAACTTGTACTTTATCCACAGCATTGGCGGGTATGTTATTTACTGCTAATTTACTATTACCTGTGAAAAATATTTTACCTTCAACAAGTACCTTGGTTATTTTTTTTCCTTTAGCGGTAACGTTACCTTCTCTATCGACATCTATTCCAGGAAGTTTTTTTAATACATCACGTAGCTTTCTTTCTTTACCATTAACAAACGCATCTGTATTATAAGTGGTTTCGTCTCCTTTAACCTGTATAGGGATTTTATAGGTAAGTTCTATTTCATCTAATGCATTTGGTTCAGATTTAAGAACAAAATTTTTAATTTCATTTTCTAAGGCATTATAACTGGTAGTTAATGTTTCGTATCCTAAATAACTAATAGTGATATCATAAGTAATATTTTTTTTTAGTTTTAAGCTATATTCTCCTTTTTCATTACTAATTGCAAAACTCGTTTTTGCAGCTTCACTATTTGGGAAAGCTAAAATATTAGCATTAGATAATGGAGCTATTGAATCTAACACCATACCTGTTAATGTAATACTCTGCCCAAATAGCAAATGAGATAAAAACAAAAGTGTGATACTGATATAAATTTTAAACAATGTAAAAGTATTAATTAAGTGCCTCAATTTACTCCCCAAGGAATATTTAAAACATTAAGATTGGGGAAGTAATTGAAATAAATTTAATTCTTATTGTTTTAAATAAATTTCTGAACCAAGTTTTTTATACTCCTCTTTGGTTATCGTATTCGACTCAGAGGGCCAATCGATATCTATTTTCTTTTTAGGATTCAATTTTATTTCTGAACAAGTATACTTTGTAAAAGTATCATCTAATTCCATTATCAATCCAGGAAGCATTCCAGCATATTCTTTAGGTCCAAACTGCAGTGGGATTTCCGGAGTGTACCATGCGGTTATCGATTGTTCTATCCCATCAAACATTATTTTTGTGCATTTTGCTTTATAACATAAAAAGTCTCCTATTTTCTTTTGTTCACTAGTAAGTTCCCATTTAATGTCTTCAATGTCTGAAAGCACATTATAAGTTTCTCCACCATTTTTTGTTTGTTTAATTTGCTTATTGCTCGATAAATTTGTAAAAATAACTCCTCCAGATGCCATTAATTTTACTAAATCAAACATATCCTGCATTTCTGGTCTTTCATGCACAACTAAACTTTTCTTTGTCCTGAAAACGGATATTTTGTTATTAAACAAAAGTTCAAGTTCAATATCTTTGGCCATATCGACTTCTAATTGAATCATATAGGATAGATTCGTATCTATATCTTTACCAACATTATCCATACTACCTTGATTATCAATTTTATAAATAATAACGCCCTTTTGCACTTGGGAACATACATTACTAATAATTAATAAAAATAATATTGTAAAAACGCTTAATTTTTTCATGCTTTATATATTTTATGGATGCATTTAAAATATACTAAATAATAACGACCTATTAATTGATATATTATTAAAAAATAATTATAATTCACTTAGAAGGTGTTTTTTCTAAGTGAATTATAATTATGACATTATTGATTCCTCCTAACGCAAGCATCATAAGCTATTACAAATGCTCTCCCTGCAGCAAAACTATCTCCATTAGTACGACGATAAATATAATCCGCAAATGAGTGAGCGTCAGCATCACAACCTCTGAAACTTTCATATTCACTGTTACTTGGAGTAATTGCATTTGAAACTGAGCTAGACATAAGTGCTAAAGATAACACAAAAATGATTTTTTTCATAATAAAAAATTTTAGTTAATATATGGATTAATAGACACGCAAGTTAAATCAAAATATATTATTAGTTGAAATATATTATAACTTTTTTGATTTAATTTTTAAGAATATGCCTATGTGTTTGACGACAAAGAAAAGGAAGCTAAATTACTTAAATCTTTAGGTAAAAAAATTAAGTCTATAAGGCTTAATAAAGGTTTGCGTCAAAACGAAATTGCTTATCGTTGTAATTTTGATAAGAGCAGTTATAACAATATTGAAGCTGGTAAAAGAAATATAACAATAATTACATTATATAAAATAGCTTTTGCCCTTGAAGAATCCATTGAAACTTTTTTCATTGAAAAAGAAATTAAGGTAGAAAATAATCAATAACCTTCCAAAAAATCTAACAAAAAAACAAAAAATCCAAACTCGCAATTTAGAGTTTGGATTTTTTTCACTTTCATTTTCTCCTTTTTCATGTATTAATATCTATTGTTTTTTTCAACTGTTACAGAGAACATTCTTCATATTTTTTTTCTATATATGACTATATTTCAATTATTAATGTTTCACTATCTCTTTAAGGTAAAGTGCCCTTTATATTGTTCATTTTTACTAGGTCTATTTACTACAAACCAATAATCGGAAGCAGGTAGTGGTTTATCATTATATGTACCGTCCCAACCTTTTGATTTTGGAGACAATTCTTTTAAAAGTTTGCCATACTTATCTAAAACCTTTATCGTTATGTCTGATTCTGTATTTGCAAAATAAAGTTGCCATAGGTCATGATAACCATCTCCATTGGGTGTAAAATACTTAGGATAAAACAATACAAACACTTTTTTATTTATAGTACCACATCCATTTTTATCTCTAATGTAAACGGTATAATCTCCAACCTTAAGATTAGTAAAAATGTTACTATCTTGATATAAAATATCATCTATTGAATATTCATAATCTCCAATACCTTCAATAAGAATCGTTAACTCATTACTACCTAAGCTCCAATCTATTACTTCAATGTTTATTAATATGGCTTCATCAGACTCAATAACTTCAACTGTTTTTGAACTACTACATTTTACAAATGGTGCGGTATTATAATGCTTAGTTAAGGTGACTTCATAAAACCCAGTTTGGTTAACTGTTATCTCTTGAGTCGTTTCTCCTGTAGACCATAAATATTCATCGTAACCAAGATCTGCTGTTAGTGTTACTTCTTCATTAGAACAGATATACAAGATATCATCCATCTGTATTTCTGGTTTTTCCATTACTTCAATGAAAAACGATCCTGTTTTAAAACAATCTTCGTTAACAGCATTTTCTAATCTATAAAATACTTCTTGCGGATTTCTAATATTATTATAATTACCTATTATACTGTTAGTATTTAAAGTAGCATCATCTAAATTTTCATGATAAGTAATACGATAAGGAATTGTTACATTTTGCCCTATTTGGGTATCTCTTTGTGTTAAATCAAAAGACTCAACATTATCATTAGTAGCATCATCACATAAAAACAGATTATCAGCTTGACCAATTTCTATATAACCATCTATTTTTATATTAAATGTATTTGTATCATAACAATCTATATTATTTATATTCTCGATTCTTACATAAATAGGTTGAGGGTTATTTAATGTCTGAAAATCATCTGGTAAAGCTTGTATGTTATCATTTGCATTTAATTGACTTAAATGATAAGTAATATTAAAATCTGAATTAGATTGTCCATTTAACACTTTGGCATCAAACTGACGCAGATTTACTAAATCAAGACCATCATTAGTAATATCATCACATAATATTAGATCTAAAATAGGGTTAGCTATAGGTTGTAAATCAACATATAATTTAAAACTAGTAATATCATAACATTCTCTATTTTGGTTATTATAAATTTTAACAAAGATTTCTTCTCCTTGACTGCTATTCGCGTAATTCAAATTTAAAATTTCAGTATGGTCTATTCCATTTTGCATAGTCTTAAAATAAGCTACATCGAAATATGTGCTAGATTGCGTTCCTAGTACTTCATTATTTTTCAGTGAGAGATCGAAAACCTCAACTCCATCATTAGTGACATCATCACACAAATAATAATCATCAACATCACTGGCTATTGGTATTTCACTAATGATAATATCTTTGCTTATATTTCTAACATCTGTTCCTGATGATACACTTACGGTTACCGTATATGTTCCAGGCAAACTATAATTATGAATAGGATTTTCTAATATTGAAGTATTTCCGTCTCCAAAATTCCAAATTATAGAATCTATTAGATCACTTGAATTAACAGAAAACTGAGTGCTGTCACCAAAACAAGTATCTTCTGTTTTTATTCCTACAGAAAAAAAGGATTGAATAAACGGAGGCAATCCAAAAATACATAATCTACCATTTAGAAAAAGGTCTCTATTATTATAATTAGCAGTAGCACCAATATTGTTAGGATTATTAATCACGTCAACATACTCTGAATTACCATTAGCTAAATATATCTTTCCATCTATTGCTAATTGTAGTGCTGCAATAAAATCACTCCCATCATATATTATGTTATCAGAATTTATAATACTTATTTGATCATTAAGACTAATGTTAAACTGATGTATTTTAGAACTACCAGAAATATTGGTGTCAGAAACATATAATAAATTACCATCAGGAGAAAATTCAATACCGTAAGCTCCAGCTGTATCTCCATTATAAAATACATTATTAATTAAAATTGGATTACTCACTAATCCTGTAGTATCGTCAAAGTCTAAAACTTCAACAAAACTATTATTACTCCATTTAGCAATAGCAATCTTTTCCCCATTAGGAGACATTTTAAGATAACCTATTGAATTACTTGTTGATCCAGTATGAATACTTCCTACAGATGAAACTATTGGAATTGTATTTACACCTGTCTCTGTTATTTTATAAGATAAAAAGTCATTATTATTCCATGCATGAGTAACGACCCACAAATCGGTTCCATTTGCATGGCTTATTGCTGAAATTTTTTCTGTGACTGGGCTCTTTAATAAAACATTTTTAATAGATGTTATATCTCCATTACCTCCATTAAGGTTTAAATCTAATTCAGAAAATCTTAGACCATTAGTTCCTGCTTCAACATCAACAGTGAAAATATAATATATGTCCGCGTTATTAGGTTTTGGAGTTATTATTGCAGATTGTGTACTACTTGGATCCCCTAGTAGACCACTACCATTTGGCATTATATTATGGTTTTTATCCCATACAGTTATTCCATCTGTATAAAATAGTAGCTCACCGCTCTCATTAGAAATGCTAGCACAACCTTCATTTGTATTTAGTTGCCCATTATTAATGACTACTGGGGTTCCACTATTAAAATCTAATCCGGCATTTTCTCCAAAATACCAAATAGCGGCTTCTTTTTGAGCATTAAGTGTTACACATGCAAATAATATTACTAATAGAAATAAGGTCTTAATATTCATCATAAAAGGGTCTTATTATTAATGGTTTCTTGCGTTAGTTTTCTATCTCTTTAAGGTAAAATGTCCTTTATATTGTTCATTTTTACTCGGTCTATTTACTACAAACCAATAATCGGAAGTAGGAAGTGGCAATCCATTTAAAGTACCATCCCATCCTTTAGATCTAGGATCTATATTTTTTATTAATTTTCCATAACGATCAAAAATTGAAACTTCAATATCTGGTTCTTGTTCTGAGAAATAAAGTTGCCAATAATCATGATATCCATCTCCATTAGGTGTAAAAAACTTAGGATGAAATAATGCATATACAGAATCACTTGCTTTCCCACAGCCATTTTTATCTCTTACAAAAACGGTATAATCTCCAGTTTTTAAACCTTCAAAGACATTACTATCTTGATAATCAAAATCATTTAATGAATATTCGTAATCACCATTTCCTTCAACAGATACTGTAAAACCATTATCGGTTTCTGACCAATCTTCTATTTCTATGTTAATAATCGTAGGCGCTTGAGATTCTATAACTTCAATTGTTTTACTATAATTACAATGAGTTATTGGTGTTGTTGGATGTCTTTTAGTTACTGTTACTTCGTAATTTCCTGGATCATTTACTACAATTTCTCTTGTTGTTTCCCCAGTAGACCATAAATAGTCATCATAACCTTCATCTGCAATTAGTGTAATTGAATTATTAGCACACTTATACCACGTTCTATTAATTTCTAATTTTTCATATTCAAGAACTTCTACAAAGAAAGAACCTATACGATAGCAATTTATAGTCTCTGTATTTTCTATTCTGAAAAATAATTCTTGCCTATTATCTATATTTTCATACAATCCGTTAATTGCATTTGAGTTAACTTCTGCTTCTTCTTGAGATTCATAATAAGTTATAATATATGGTCCATTAAATCCATTAGCAATTTGATCATCCTGCATCGTTAAATCAAAAAGCTCTGAACCATTATTTGAAGCTTCATCACATAAATACATATCATTTGGTTGATTTATATGCATATAATCGCTTATTGTAATTTCAAAACTTGTAGTATCATAACAATCAATAGCTGTATTATTATTACCAACTCTTATATAGATTAGTTGAGGATTACTTATTGTTTGAAAATTTTCAGGTAGAGCTCCTACTCCATTATTTGCGTCACTTTCTGTTAAGTGATAAGTAACATTATAATTTGAAGCTAGCTGTGTATCTAATACTAATGAGGTAAACTGCGACAAATTAACAGTTTCACTTCCATCGTTTGAAACATCATCGCAAACGTTTACATTTTGAACTTGATAAGCTACGGCTGGTTTTTCAACTACTAATTCAAAATTTACTGTATCAAAACAGTTTCTATTATTTGAATTAAAAACTTTTGCTATAATTTCTTGATTTGTAACAACATTAGAATAGATAGATGGAAGCATATTTTCATGAGCAATCACGTCATCCATGTTTAAAAAATAACTAACATTATAGATACCACCAGATAATTCACCTAGTATTTCTTCGTTTTTTAATTCTAAATTAAATAATTCTGTTCCATCTAAAGAGGCTTCATCACAAACGTAATAGTTAGATGCAGGACTTGCCTCTGGTGTACTAATAATTAATACTTCTTTCTCAAGACTTCTTGTACTTGTTCCAGATGTAATAATTGCTGTAACATTATAAATACCAGGATTACTATATCTATGACTAGGACTTTCATTTGTTGAAGTATTACCATCTCCAAAATTCCAAGAAACAGAATCTACTGCAACACTAGAATTTAAAGAAAATTCAACTATTTCACCTTCACAGGCATTATTTGCTTTAATTCCGGCTAATAAATACGATTGTATAAAAGGTGGTAAACCTTGCTTACATAGTCTTCCATTAAGATCTACTCCTTCATTAACGTAATGACAATCTATACCACTTTTTTCGGGATCATTTATTACTCCTAAATAAGTTCTATCTGGTCGAGCATAATATATTTTCCCATCAATACCCAATTGAAGAGCGCCTCTCTTACTTCTTTCTTTATGAATTTCTACCTTAGAATTTTGAATATCTGGACTTGTTAAATCAAATTGTAGTAAACTAGTATCTGGGCTCGCAAACAAGCCTCCAGTAGAAACATATACTTTTTCTGAACTTGGAGAAAATTCTGCACTATAGGAAGCATACTCTGTATCTAATGAAATTTCACCATCAAGTATCCCTGTAGAAGCATTAAAATTATGAAGACATATATGTCTTTGGTTTTGGTTACACAATATGACTTTTGTAGCATCTGCTGAGATTTTTAAATAACCTCTACCATCGTAAGTACCACATTCAGAAAATGTTGTTTTAACAGCTGTGTTTATACCTAAATCATTAATTCTAAATGCATGAAAAGTATCATATCTACCTTCACTTCCTGTTACTCCAGCATAAGACATTATCCAATAGCCATTATTATCATCTTCTATAGCTGCAATTTTTTCTGCGCTATGTTCTAGTAAATTTATATTTTTTTGAGAATTAATAATTGCTCCATTTCCACCGTTTAATGTAAGGTCTAATACGCTATAGTATAATCCTCCACGATGACTAATCGCTTGAACCGTAAAAATATAATATTGATTTAAATTGGTTGGGTTTGGGACAATAACTGCAGATTGACTACTCGATGGATTTCCTTTTAATTCTGTACCATTTGGCATGATAGTATGATTTCTATCCCAAACTTTTGATCCATCTGTGTAAAATAATAATTCACCATTTTCATCTGAAATGGTTGCACATCCTTCAACTGTGTCTAATTGTCCATTGGTTAATGCAGTAGGGTAACCAGAATTAAAATCGATTCCAGCGTTTTCGCCAAAATACCAAATTGCTGCTTCACTTTGTGCAGAAACCATAACGTATGCGAATAGCAACACTAACGTAGGTAATAACTTTAAGTTCATTATAATGGGGGCTTATAATTAATTTAAAGCAAACATAATATAAATTTACCGTTTATCCTAATTATATGCGTTTTATCGATTAAATATTATTTAATTAATTAATCTATATGGCATAATTTATGTAATAATAAAGTTAAGTTTATTACTTTTGTGAACGATGAATATAGCTATGAAGCATTTCTTAACCCTCTTTTTATTAATTATTGGAATTTTTACTTGTTTCTCGCAAAATGAAACTAAAGTAGAAGGTATCATAATTAATGCCACCAATGATGTACCTCTTGAGAGTGTAAACATTGTTAATCTAAATCAAGTTATAGGAACAACTACAAATAAAAAAGGTGAATTTAAACTTAATGCTAAAGTTAATGACACTTTACACTTATCTTACTTAGGTTTTAAATCTATAAAAGTAAGAGTAACTAATGACTGGTTAAAATATGGGAGTTCTACAATAACTCTAACAGAATTAGCTTTAGCTTTAGAAGAAGTTGTTATTAACGAACTAAAATTAACGGGGTATTTAGAAGTAGACATAAAACAAGTTGAATCCAATACAAATTATCGTTACAGCATTTCCGGTTTACCAAACGGTTATGAAGCAGGTGGAAATAGATCGCCCAGCTCTATTACGAAAGTATTAGGTTCTATATTTAACCCCTTAGATTTTTTATATAATACTTTTGGAAAAAAAGGGAAAGAATTACGTAAGTTAAAACAAATGAAGAAAGATGATAAAATTAGAAATCTTCTAGCTTCACGCTTTGATAGGGAGATGCTTATGGTTTTACTTAAAGTAAACAAAGTAGATTTAGACGAGATCGTTAGCCAATGTAACTATTCTCCAGAATTTATAAACAAAGCTAATGATTTACAGGTTTTAGACGCTATAAGTCAATGTTATGAAGAATATAAAGTATTGAGTAGAAATAGACGTAGTCGTATTTAACGAATTATTTTATTTATTGAACTCGTTTAAACTTTTTTAATTTGCTAAAAAATTGCCCTTTTGTATCTGATTTTAGTCTTTAATTTTCATTCCGTAGCGATGCTATGCAATTCAAAAAAGCCGTTAACCAAATCCAAAATGACTAATTTTCGCTTAAATCCAAAAAGTTTAAACGAGTTCATTTTTTCAAACCTATATTTGCCTACAATAAGGAATGATTAGAATTATTTGCCTACAATAAGGAATGATTAGAATTTAGTACCTTTCTGAAAAACAATAACATATAATGAAAATAATTCCCTCGATACTGCTAATTTTAATATTAGTTTCTTGCAATACGTCTAAAAAACAAGACAATTCTTTACCCTTGCCAGAAGAAACTTTTACCTCAACTAAGAAGGATAATAAGTTTCCTAATTCAGAAATTGAAAATACTAAAATTAAATATGCTGAAGGATTTACAATTACCAATTACGGAAATTATAAATTATTAGAGATTAATAACGCTTTACCAAAACAAGATAAAGCACATCGCTATGTTCTTTTAACAAAAGAACAATCTATGGTAGCGACTTTTAATAGAAGTGAATACGATGGTATTATTACAGTTCCTATAGAACGTATTGCTGCAAATTACAAAGAACATCTTGATATTCTTAAGGCTTTAAATGTTAGTCATTCAATTATTGAAAATAATGGTTCTAAAAACCCTAAGGAATTGCTAGAAAATAAACCAAACTTAATTGTTACTCCCGGAATAAATGGAATTGATAATAAATTAGAAAACTTAAGAAAAGCTAATATCTCATTAATTTACACAGGAGGCTGGAACGAAAAATCAAAATTAGCAAAAGCAGAATGGATAAAATTTTTTGCGGCTTTATATATGAAAGAGAATGATGCTAATTCAATCTTTAAAACGTATTAGATTCCCAAAAATAATAAATGAAAAAACACAAAACGTATTTTAATTGGAGTACAGGAAAAGATTCAGCTTTGGCTCTTTACCATTTATTAAAAAACCCAGATTACAGCATAGATGAATTAATAACGACAGTAAATAGTCATTATAATAGAGTATCAATGCATGGTTTACGTAGAGAATTATTAGAAGCTCAAACTAAAGCATTAAATATAAATGCTACAGTAATTGAGTTACCAGAACAACCTACAATGGCTGTTTATGAGACTAAAATGACTGAAACCATAAATACTCTTAAAGAAAAAGGGTTTACGCATAGTGCTTTTGGAGATATTTTCCTTGAAGATTTAAAGAAATATAGAGAACAGAATTTAGAAAAATTAGATATTAAAACAATATTCCCGCTATGGAAAATAAACACGACTACTCTAATTAATGAGTTTATTGATTTAGGCTTTAAATCTATAATTGTTTGTGCCAATTCAACTTATTTTGATGATCAGTTTGTAGGAAAAATAATAGATAAAAATTTTATTAAAAGCCTCCCAAAAGGAGTAGATCCTTGTGGAGAAAATGGAGAATTTCATACATTTTGTTTTGATGGTCCAATTTTTAAATCTCCAATACCCTTTACAATAGGCGAAAAAGTGTATCGAGAATATAATTCGCCTAAAAAAGAAGATTCTATTTGCAAAAGCGAAAAATCAGGATTTTGGTATTGTGATTTAATACCCAACTAAAAAGAAGTTGCATTTTAATGCAACCTCTTTTTTGTTTAATCCCTTTTTAAATTAAAATAACCTCTTCTTGTATTTATTATTAAAATTTAACAGGTCTGTATCTATTTTTAGAATCAAGAATTAAATTAATTCTTTCCACTGCATCCTGTAAATGATAGCTTGTCATTTTATCTGAACTACGTGAAACCACTTTTTTGATACTTTTCTTCAAAACACCTAATTCTGCTCTAACTATGGATCGAATATCACTTTGTGATACATTCACATCCGTTCTTACTATAAAACGACTAAATTCCTCAGGAATTGGCTCTTGATCATTAACCATTAAAAACTCTAACTGGTCTATGTAAGCACGCTGAAGATTACGTCTATAAACATCTATTTTTTTGCCATTTCTTAATTCGCTCCAAATATTTTCGCGTAATTCTACCATCATATCTAACAAACTATAGACGTTACTTGAATTAATAGATTCATTTTCTATCAATCTAGCCATTCGACCATGATCCAATAAGGTGTTTAGGATTCTAACTTGATAAAATCGAATACGTTCTATATGTCCTGCTGATTCAATTTTATTAAAAATAGTCTGATCTAACAACCAATCTGGTGTGTTAAACAATTGTAATTTTAAAAAATGCATAGCACGCTTCTGATTTTCTTTAGAAACATGTGTGTATATATCGCCTTTTTGATCGTAGGTTTTGTTGTATTGATAAACCCCTCCTATATTAGAAACGACATGTCCCATATAACGGCTATATTGAGCCAAAACTTGCTTATACATGATTTCTAAATCATCATAATTTTTTCCATCTTCTGAAGTCCATTTTATTAAATTTGGAACAATTCTTTTAAGGTTTTCAATACCATAAGTACTTGCTTTTACAGCATCATCCCCAAGATCTTCAGTCTGAGAGCTTGGATCTATCACACCAAATTGCTGGGCACCAAATCGGTACATTGGATCATCCGAATGCTTTAAAATCCAACTATCTAGTGTCTTTTTTTCTTCTTTGGCTGTTTTATATAGAATTGGTTTGTATCCCCATTGAACAGCATACTTATCATAAACACCTATGTTTGGCATTAGTGCGACGTTTCCGTCTCCAGGTTGTGCAACATAATTAAAACGCGCATAATCCATAATTGAAGGTGCTGTACCATATTTTTTTGTGAATTCTGGATCGCGAAGAGATTCAACAGGGTAAGCCGAGCTACTTCCCATATTGTGTGGAAGACCTATTGTATGACCCACCTCATGTGAAGATACAAATCGAATTAATCGTCCCATAATTTCATCTTTAAAAGCCACTCCTTGGGCTTCTGGATTAATTGCTGCTGTTTGCACAAAATACCAATTACGTAATAATGTCATTACATTATGATACCAATTAATATCACTCTCTAAAATTTCTCCCGATCTTGGATCACTTACATGAGGGCCATTTGCATTAGGGATAGGTGAAGCTAAATAACGAACCACTGAATATCTTACATCTTCGGGACTCCAATCAGGATCTTCTTCTATTGATGGAGGATCTTTTGCAATTATAGCGTCTTTAAAACCTGCTGCTTCAAAAGCAACTTGCCAGTCTTCAATACCTTGTTTTATATATTTCACCCATTTTTTAGGAGTCGCACGATCTACATAGTAAACTATTTGTTTTTTTGGTACAACTAACTCTCCTCTTTTAAATTTATCAAGGTCTTCATCTCTAACTTCGAGCTTCCAACGATCCAAATATCTCACCGTTTTACTTTTCTGATCTTCTAATCCATAATCTGTTTGACCACGTGCAAACCACCCTACTCGCTCATCAAAATAACGTCGTTTCATCGGGGTTTTAGGAAGTAATATTAATGAATTACTCATTTCCATAGAAATAGATCCAGTACTACTATTAGAAGGTGGCTTTCCAGACAAATACGTTTTTACATGTCTCGCTTCAATATTTAACGGATAACTTCTAATAGAATCGATATAAGATCTATTTTCGTCTAGTTTTGAAATCTTATATTCTTCACGGCGAAATGCAGGAAAACCTAATGCTTTTACATCTTTTTTAAAAAGATTAGTAACTTCTACAACTGTTGCATTTTTTGAGCTATTCAATGAATCTTTATGAAATGCTTTAATAGGAAAAGCATATAATATAGGTTCAAAATTAGAATTTACGACTGCTTCATGAATAGGTAGAGAATCAGAGGCAACGACTTGATGCGATACTATTCTTAACAAAACTTCTTTATTTTTTCTTTGCCATCTTAGTACTTGCGTATTTTGTTTACCACCTCCAAAGCCAATTCCTGAAGCCGTTTTAGAGATACGAGTTACCATTAACATTTCTCTATTAAATAGAGAATCTGGAATCTCATAAAAATATTTATCATCAAGATTGTGAACCGTAAAAAGTCCTTTATCGCTTTTAGCTTTATCTGTAATTACCTTTCCATATGGTTTGATAACATTTTTGCCTTTTTTATCTTTTAAAGAATCATTAACCGTTTTTTCTTTAGTTAATTTTCCTTTTTCTGTCCGAAAAATTGAGCATCCAGAGAGCATTGCTGTTAACAGCAATAATAGTAAAGTGTGTTTTTTCATAGTTTTTTAGTCTAGTATAGCTAGGAATGTTTTTTAAGTTTAGCGAAATAATAAAAATTTAAGTTGCTAAATAAACCCCTTTCTTAATAGTAAACAAGAAAAGTATCTCCAAATTCATGAATTCAGTGTATAAAAAAAATCCGTGAAACGTTGTAAATTATACAACCCACGGATTTTTAGATATTTTTAGCTCTTTTTTATAAAAGAACCTGTTTGAAACTCTATTCAAAAGTTTTTAACAGATATTTTATCTTCTTTTTTAATTGAAATAAATTTTTGATGCTCCTAAGGCAACATCAAGAGTCTTAATCTTAATCATTAAATTTAGATCATAAATCAGTAATTCACTTTGCCCAGTAAAACTGGCATCGGTTACAAATAATCTATCATTTTTTACAGACATTCCGTACATAAATGGAGCAGTAGAAGTTGGATCTAAACTCAATAATGAAGTTGAAGGCAATGTGGTCTCTATATCTTGAAAACCATATAACTCATCATTTAAGATATAATAAATAGTTCCGTTTTCATAAGCCATTAAACTAGGGTGTGATCCAACTGGAAAAACAAGATTAGATAGTATTGAATTATCGCTAACATTTATTTTAGTTATGGAAGCTTCAGTTTCAACAGGGGGCATTTCCCAAAATAAATTTTTCCCAGAACTTAAAACAATTAAATTTCCAGAAGCATCAAAAATCATCTCATCTGGAGCATCATTAACAATAATAGTATTTACTGTATCATCGCTAACATTTATTACTGATATTTTATTATTAACGTTAAATCCACCTTTATGAGAGACATATAACTTCCCGTCTTTAGCTAAAACTTGTTCAGGGCCTTCATCAACAGGGATAATTGTTTCAACTATATTAGAATTTAAATTAATCACAGCAATAAAATCATCTGTTGCAATGTTTGGATCACCCCAATTAGTTACATAGCCTCTATTTCCTGAAAAAGCGATATATCTTGGAGTTACTAAACCTGTTGATATTATTTCTTGTTTTTCGAAAGTAGATCTGTTTACTATAACTATATTTCCGCTATCTACTACTAGATATGCTAAATCCCCATTAAAACCAATAGATTGGAAATAGTTTCCTAAAAGTTCATCATTAACATTAGAATACACCTCATTTTCTAAATTAGAAAGATCGTTTGATAAAAATGATACTGATCCTGATACTGAAGTTGATCCTTCCCCTGATATGAAAATTCCATTTTCATATGATTGTAAGGGTTCTTCTTGTTCTACAGCATCATCTACACTTTCACAAGATGTAAAAATAGTTCCAATCAATAAGGCTAAAAAAGCCAATTTACTTAGTTTCATTGTTTAAAATTTAATTGTTAATTGTATTTGATAATTTCTATTTGGCATTGGTCGCAATGCCACATTTTCGTAATATTTATTATATATATTGTTTGCCTCTAGCCCCAAACTATAGTTTGTATCTAAATTCGATGCAAAAGTATAAGAAAAACCTAGATTTGCAACATCATAAGGGTCTAATGAGAAGAAACTACTGTTAATATTGTCTTCCGTAGTGAAAACACCTCCAATTATATTGTGTTGATAATAAGCAGTAACTTTTTTATAGTTATATGTTAATGTAGTATTCCCTTTATGAAATGGAACATAAACGAGCTGTTTCCCAGTATCTAAATCTTTAGATACGGTATAACTATAGTTCGCTTTAAAATTAAAATAATGAGAAGCAAAATTATGTTTGGCCATGAATTCTAATTCTGTACCATAACTTTCGGCGTTATTAACATTAATTGGTGACCACAATCCAGAATCATTTGGTCTCCATTGTATCATATTACTCGTTCTTATATAATAAGCATTAAAAGTAAAAGTAGCTGCTCTTAAATCTAGTATTTGCCCTAAATCTCCTTGGTAAGACGTTTCTGGTTTTAAATCTAGATTACCTCCTGGTTGCCAATACAAATCATTAAATGTAGGCACTCTAAAATTTTTAGATCCATTTAATTTAATCGTATATTTTTTTGAAACATCGTATTTAGCATCTGCAGATAAGACTAAAGGACTTTTAAATTCAGTTGTATAATCTTTCCTAATATTAAATCCGTAATTAAGCTTATCACCAACTTTGTGATTCAAAATTAATGTCGCAGAAAAAGCGTCTCTTTTTGGTGATCCAAAACTACTACCAATCCCTTTTATATTTGTATAATCCAATACAGACCTCACATTAATTACGTTAGAAAAAGTGTAATCAAAATCATGTTTTACTATTAAACTCCTTGCTTTACCAAAAGAAAATAGATTAGAATCTGTATTTGTAAAATACCTATAAGTTTCAGATAAATGTGCAATTTTAAGTTTAGAATTATAATTTTTAGATAAATAAGTCCATTCTAATAATGATCTCAAATTATCACTTTCATATTTCTCTCTCGATGCCGAAGCTATTGTTCCGGGTAAATTCCTATTTCCTGTATAACTATTATGGTATAATTTTAGAATATTATTTTCAGAAATAAAATACCCCAGATTAGCTGTTAGATTTACAGAATTAAACGCTCCATTTTCATTTCTTCTATCTGTCCCTAAAAATTTATAATCATTCTTAGAATCTAGATAAGACAATCCTATAGAAGTGGTCCATTTGGAATTTCCTGTAGATAATAAATAATTAATTTTTTCTGTATTAAAACTACCGTAAGCTATTCGCAAGTTGTTTTCAAAATGATTACTAAATTTAAGCGTATTATTTAAATGCACACTACCACCTATTGCTCCACTTCCATATTGTACACTCCCTCCTCCACTTCTAATTGCAATAGATGAGTAATTAGAAGCAATTTCATTATTAAAATCGGTTTGTCCATTTAATTGCGAATTAATATTTATACCATTCCACATTACAGCCGTTTGTGATGAATTGGTTCCTCGAAATGAAGGAGAGGATAGCATTCCAGAGCCAAATTCTTTAAAATAAATATTAGAATTCAAAGCCAATAAACGGGTTAATGAGCTTGTGCTTTTATTAATTATAGAATCATTAAGTATGCTAACTTTAAAACCCGAATTATATTTTTTAAGCTTAACATCACTTAAAGTAACCACATCTAATTTTTGAATAGAATCAGTCATAGTCGTTTGAGCTAAGCCACAAAAACTATTGATAATGATTAATAATAAAAGACTGTTTTTCTTCATAATCCTTAAGACTCTTTACCCGAAAGTCGTTTTTGATGATAATAATGGCAGGTCTCCTGGCTCTCGTCTTAATATTTGCCTTCCCATTCTTATACTTTTAGAACAGTGACTTAAAGTTTAATATTAAGCATCACATAAATGTGACAAAGATTACAGTTGCGGGAACAGCACAAGAATGAAGATTATATTGTGAGCACGTTTAAATTTTTCAATTTGCTAAAAAATTGCTCTTTTGTATCTAATTTTAGTCCTTTTTTCATTCCGTAGCGATGCTATGCAATTCAAAAAAGCCTTCAACCAAATTCAAAATAACTAATTTTCGCCTAAATACAAAAAGCTTAAACGAGTTCAATGAATCTTTTTCACTTGATTCCCTTTTAATCAATACCATTAGAACATATAACAACTAATAGTATCAAACCAAAATCGGCGCAAAGATACTCTCTATTTTAGAAATAGGAGGCACATCATATGAATTATTCTTAAATAATTTAGAATCTTTGCAAAAAAATTATCTTTCATGATTTATTATATAACAGGTGGAGAACGCTCGGGCAAAAGCACTTATGCCCAAAACCTTGCATTATCTTTATCTAACACTCCAAAATACGTAGCTACATCTCGTCATTGGGGAGGTGATCATGAAGATAGAATTGATAGACATAAAGCTGATAGAGATAACCGCTGGGTTAATGTCGAAGAAGAAAAAGAAATAGCTAATACTATAGATAGTGGTGAAGTTGCAGTAATAGACTGTGTTACACTATGGCTCACAAATTATTTTGTAGACACCAAAAATGATATTGAAATGAGTTTGAAATTAGCAAAAGCTGAATTCGATAAACTACGTTCTATTAATGCGACAATTATTATTATTTCTAATGAAATAGGTATGGGCGTTCATGCTCAAACTGAAGTTGGTCGTAAATTTACCGAATTACAAGGTTGGATGAATCAGTACATTGCTAAACATGCAAACCATGCCGTTTTTATGGTTTCTGGCCTACCTCTAACGCTTTAACAAAATAACTAGTGAAAAGAGAATTACACATATTTCTTACAGCCGTCATGTTTTTTACAAGAATTCCTTGTCCGAAATGGGTAGATCATGATCCAGAGTATCTTAAAGAAAGTGCGCGTTATTTTTCTCTCGTAGGAATTCTTGTTGGTAGCATAGGGGCTCTTGTATTTTTTGCTTCACATTTTATATTTCCTATTGAAATCGCCTTGCTTTTTAGTATGGTAGCAACTGTATATGCTACAGGAGCTTTTCATGAAGATGGTTTTGCAGATGTTTGCGATGGTTTAGGTGGTGGTTGGACTAAAGAAAAGATTCTTCTTATAATGAAAGACTCTACATTAGGAACTTATGGTGTTATTGGGTTGGTATTATTGTTAGCTATTAAGTTTTCTAGCTTAAGAGAGATTTCAACTTACTATATTCCGTTAACTATTATCTCGGGACACAGTCTAAGTCGTTTTATTGCAACGACTTTAATTTACACACATCCCTATGTAAGAGATACTAATGACAGTAAAGCGAAACCTGCCGCAAAAAGCATTACACTAAGTACACTTATAATTAGTGCTTTATTTGGTATTCTTCCTTTATTCTTCTTTAAAACGCCTTTAATATTTATCGCAATACTACCGATGTATGGTTCTAAACTATTTTTAGGTTATAAATTTAAAAAATGGCTAGGAGGGCAAACAGGAGATTGTGCAGGAGCTGTACAACAATTAAGTGAAGTCGTTTTTTATATAAGCCTAATCGTATTATGGAAATTTATTTAATTCGCCACACCACACCAAAAGTTGAAAAAGGAATCTGTTACGGCCAAACAGATTTAGACTTAGCAGAAAGCTACTCTGAAGAGTTTAATACCATTCATGAAACCCTACCAAAAGGAAACTATAAAGTATATAGCAGCCCTTTAAAACGGTGTGATGTATTGGCTAAAACATATAGCGATACAATTACTTATGATGATCGCTTAAAAGAACTCAATTTTGGTGATTGGGAAATGCAACCTTGGGATAATATACCAAAACAGGATATAGAACCATGGATGGAAGATTTTGTTAATATTATAGTACCAAATGGAGAATCTTATACACAGTTATCCAAAAGAGTTAACGATTTCTTTTCAAGCTTAATTGAAAAAAACGAACATCAAAATAGTATAATAACAACCCATTCTGGGGTAATTAGAGCGTATTTAGCAAAATTATTAGGTATACCTTTAAAAGACTCTTTTAATATGACTATAAATTATGGTGATGTCTTTAAATTAAAAAAAGAAGGAAATCAAATTAAAGTAGTTTCAGAAGTCAATTATAATGAAATGATTTAACCGTATGATATTGCAAAAAAATAGCGAAATTTGAAACTTAATTAAAGTACATGCGTTTTCCCATATTTATAATGAGTTGTTTTTTAGTATTCTTATCCTGCAAAGGAGAGAAAACTAAAATTCCTAGTATTAAAAAACAAAAAGAAAGTACTGAAATTAAGTATGCAAAAGGGTTTACGATTACAACCTACGACGATTATAAGGAAATTAAAGTGAGTTCTCCATGGCCTGAAAGTGATAAAACCTTTAATTATTTATTAGTAAAAAAAGGAGCAAAAATCCCAGAGCACAATAAAGAAGCTATTATCGTTAAAATACCCATAGAAAAAGTTGTGGTAATGTCTACAACTAACATTCCTACTTTAGAATACTTAAATGTAGAGGATAAATTAGTAGGCTTCCCAAATACAAATTATATTTCTTCTGAAAAAACACTGGAAAACATAAAAAAAGGAAAAGTAAAAGATCTTAGTAGCGATCAAAACCTTAATATGGAGCTCCTTTTAGAATTAAATCCAGAATTGGTTATTGGGTTTTCTGTAAACGGGAATAACAAAACATTAAATCAAATTGAAAAATTTGGTATTCCTGTTGTTTTAGACGGAGCCTGGACAGAACAACATCCTTTAGGTAGAGCAGAATGGATAAAATTAAAAGCTGTATTTTTTGATAAGGAAAAAGAAGCCGATTCTATTTTTAAAACTATTGAGTCTAATTATTTAAAAGCAAAAGAAATAGCCAATAAAACAAATAAAAAGCCTACGCTTATATCTGGTTCACTATTTAAAGATGTTTGGAATATTCCTGGAGGAAAAAGTTATTTGGCTAAATATTTTGAGGATGCAAATACAAACTATTTATGGAAAGACACCAATAAAGCGGGAAGTTTAAAACTAAATTTTGAAAGTGTCTTAGAAAAAGGACAAAAAGCAGAACTTTGGATAGGATGTGGACGTTTTGATTCGAAGCAGGATATGTTATCAAAACACAATGGCTATTCTTTTTTTGAGGCTTATAAAAGCAATAAAATATATAGTTATACGAAACAAAAAGGACCAAACGGTGGGCTTTTATATTTTGAATTAGGGCCTTTACGTCCGGATCTTATTTTAAAAGATATTATTAATATCGCACATCCTGAATTATTAACAGATTATGAACCTTTCTTTTTTAAAGCATTAAACTAATTGGATAAAGCATCTACATATAAAAAGCCATTTATAGTATTATCACTGCTTTTAATACTTTGTTTTTTTATAAATATTAGCTTAGGTTCTGTATATATTCCATTAAAGGCTGTCTTTAATAGTCTATTTGGAAATGTAGAGAGTACCTCTTGGGAATATATTATTTTACATTATAGATTACCAAAAGCGTTTACTGCGATTTTAGTAGGCTCTGGTTTAGGTATTTCTGGTTTATTAATGCAAACTTTATTTAGAAACCCTTTAGCTGGGCCTTTCGTTTTAGGAATAACCTCTGGAGCAAGTTTGGGAGTGGCTTTATTAATTATGGGATCTGCTCTAATAGGTGGTGTTTTTGCTACTTTTTTAATGTCAAAATGGAGTCTCGTTATTGCTGCCAGTTTAGGAAGTTTTTTGGTCTTATTAATCGTGTTAATTGTATCATCTCGAGTTAGAGATACTATGGCCATTCTCATTATTGGGCTAATGTTTGGAAGTATTACTGCTGCAATTGTTAGTGTCCTTTCTTATTTTACTTCAGCTGAAGAGCTACAACAATATATTTTCTGGGGATTTGGAAGTCTTGGAAATCTATCGTGGCAGGAATTATTTATTTTTTTTGTTATTTACTGCTTAGGAATTACGATGAGTGTTATATCTATTAAGCCTTTAAATACCTTACTTTTAGGACAAAATTATGCCAGAAGTTTAGGTTTAAACATAAAAAAGAGTCGGTTATTAATTATTATAGCTACTAGCCTATTAGCAGGAACCATCACGGCTTTTACAGGTCCAATTGCGTTTATTGGTCTCGCAATTCCACATATGACAAGACAAGTATTTAAAACTTCTAATCATAAAATATTATTACCTGCCGTTTTTCTATTTGGTGCCATAATACTATTAATTTGTGATAGCGTAGCGCAGCTACCAAATACAGATTATACGCTTCCAATTAACGCCATTACCTCTTTAATTGGCGCGCCGGTAGTGATCTGGTTATTGGTAAGGAAACGTAAAATGATGTTTTGAATTGGCTGTTGGCTGTTGGCTGTTGGCTGTTGGCTGTTGGCTGTTGGCTGTTGGCTGTTGGCTGTTGGCTGTTGGCTGTTGGAAAATAAAAAAAATGTCCTGAATAAAAAATAAAAAAAATATTAATTGCCAAAGGCAAATAGCTAGAGGCTAAAAGCAAAAAGATATAAAAACAAATAGCAATCATATCATCTTAAAAACTGAAAACTTATCCATTGGATATCAGTCAAAAAAAGAACAAACTGTTGTTACTTCTAATATTTCTATTGAATTAAATAAAGGAGAGTTAGTCGCATTAGTTGGCGCTAATGGTATTGGTAAATCTACTTTATTAAGAACATTAACAAAAGTTCAACCGCCTTTAGATGGCACTATTCTTATAAATAATACCGATTTAACCAATCTAGATAATTTAGAGCTTTCCAAAGCACTAAGCATTGTACTTACAGAACCAATTGCAGTAAAAAATCTTACAGTATTTGAATTAGTAGCGTTAGGAAGGCAGCCTTATACAAACTGGATAGGTGCTTTATATCAAAAGGACATTAATATTATAAATAATGCCATAACACTCACTAATCTTAACGATTTAAAATCGAAAAAGTGTTTCGAATTAAGCGATGGCCAGTTGCAAAAAGTAATGATATCTCGTGCTTTGGCACAAGACACGGCATTAATTATTTTAGACGAGCCTACCACTCATTTAGATATGTATCACAAAGCTTACGTATTAAAATTGCTTAAAAAATTAGCCAAAGACACGAATAAAACCATTCTATTTTCTTCTCACGAAATAGACTTAGCCATTCAATTGTGTGATAAAATGATTGTCATGTCTAATGACGGAATTATTAGCGATACACCAAAAAACCTCATTCAAAAAGAGGTATTTAATTCCCTTTTCCCAAAAGACATGATTGTTTTCGATAAAGAGACTGGCGCTTTTAGAGTGCAGAAATAGTTTTAGCTTTATTTAACTCTCTCTAAATGGTTTTGGTTCTACATTATGTGGCACTTTAGTAGGAAAAGGTTGTTTATCTATAAAACACATAATAGGTAAATATTGCTCACTAAATTTCATTTGATAAGAATTAAACCATTTAACTTTAAATAATTCTTTGGGAATAATTTTTTTCCTATCTCCATTTGGGTAAAACAAATCTTCTACTAGTTCTTTTTTATAACCACATAAAACAAATTCTGGTGTTGAGTAATTAACTACATGTTGAATAGTTTTTTTACTTTCTTCTTTTCCTCCTGAAATTATTTCTTTTTTAGTAGAACTTCTTTTTTTGAGAATCTCTAATTTTTTAGTTTTAAAATAAACTATATTTCCATATACATATTTCGGGTCTTTGTAACTTGAAACTTCTGTAATCAAACTAATTTTATCACTGTTTTCTATTTTATAAATTGGTTTCTCTCCATCCATTCTAGCTATGAAAAATCTAGTATAATTTCTAAGCATAGATTCATAAACTATTACTTCTTTAAACTCACTCTTATTATCATCAAAAAAGATACAAGTATACTTTATCCTTTCAGCTATTATTTTACCATTAGACGTATCTACAATTTTCTTTTTTTCATCTTCAAAAAACACTCCCTTTACCACCATAAATGGAGGTACAAGTTTTCCATCTCCTCGTATTTCTAAATCGTAAAGTAATGGATGTGTTTTAAAAGTTACTATTTCCCCTATTTCAAATTCGTTTTTCAAAATCATTATTATTCTTGATTAAAATGGTATATTTAATATATAAAATAAGGAAGTTCTTTAGTTAAAGAAATATAACATTTGTTGAACTACTGTATTAATTTTATATAATTAATCACTTAATCCGACCTTTTTAAATATAGGGATAATAAATATGGAGATTAGGTAAAATGTAATTTAAGTTATTTAGATAATACCTACAAGAACTTTGCCATGAAACTTTCGAAAGTGTCATGCAAATTCTTGTCAGGATACTTATAATTCCTAAGTTAAGGGGTATATCTGTGGTTTCTAAGGCTGTAAAGACTATTAAAGAGATAATTGCTTTCATTAAGTATAAGTATTTATTTAGAATGTACAAGTGCAACGTGAGTCGAGAACTTGGCTAATGGTTCAATCATTCAATGATGTAAGTTATATATTGTTATAAGTACGTGCGAGAACTTCCTTTTATTTAATTTATGAAGAAAGAAAAAGATTGGTTTAAAGACAGGGGTTATCCACATTTTTCTAATAAGACACCTTTGTCTATTAGAAAAAACATTGAACGTTATGTTACTAGTTCCCTAAAGGTATCCAAGCATTCTTTTTCTCCTCTTATATTTAAAGAAATAAAACAGAGGCGTTACAAATCTTCAGATTTTAATGGAAAAATAAGACGCTCTCATAGAAAACAAAAAAATGAAGCTATTATTTCTAATACTAAAGTTAGAAACATATTATACGCAACCCACATTGATGCCCATATTTACTCATATTACACGCAACAAATTATTACTCCTAAATACGAATCTTATTTAAAACAAAAAACTTTACTTTCAGATTCTGTAACTGCTTATAGACAAATTGAAACAGATGATAAACTAAAGTTTAAAAACAATGTTCATTTCGCAAAAGACGTTTTTGAAGAAATAAAACGAAGAGAAAACTGTGTTGCTCTTGTGCTAGATATTGAGAATTTCTTCCCCAGTCTTAATCATAAACAATTAAAACTAGCTTGGGCAAAAATACTAGATCATAAATCATTACCAAAAGATCATTATAATCTGTTTAAAGCGACTACTCGATTTTCTTATGTAAAACTGAAAGACTTAAAAACTAAAAAAGGTCATTTTGATGAAAAAGAATTAGCTAAATATAAAAAAAAAGGTAAGCATACTTTTTTTGAAAGTATTCATGACCTTATAGAATCTGATATAATTATACATAAAAATCAAAAATTAGATGATTCAAAAACACTAATGGGAATACCACAAGGGCTTCCAATAAGTGCTTTACTAGCTAATATTTACATGCTCTCTTTCGATGAAGCAATAGTCAATAGCCTTGTATTGGATCATGATGTATATTATAGACGGTATTCCGACGATATTGTTGTTTTATGCAAAGAAAACCAAATAGATTTAGTTCAAGACTTTATTATTAGTGAAATAGAAAAAATTAAATTAAAAATTTCAAAGGAGAAAACGGAAAAAACACTTTTTAAAATAAACCAAAATCGTTTACAATCATATAACATTAGCAATGATGGAACTTTAAAAGAAAATATTCCTTTAAATTATTTAGGGTTTGAGTTTTATGGTTATCAAACATTAATTAAGTCTAAAAATTTAGCTAAGTTTTATAGAGAAATGAAGCAAACGATAAAGCGTAAGCATAAAAGAGTAGAAACAATTAAAGAAAAACATCTGTTAGATGAAGCTCCCATATTTAAAAGAAAAATATATCGATTATTTAGTTATAAAGGAGTAAAAACTAGAGAAATTCAATCTAAAAGGACAGATTATATAAATGGAAAAGCACATACTCAATATTTTAATAGAAAGTTCAGAGGAAATTATTTGAGATATGCATACAAAGCTTCAGAAGAATTAGAAGCCCCAGAAATAAAAAGACAATTACGTAACCACTGGAAAATACTTCAAAAGGCAATGAAGAAATATGATTTTTCAAATGTTAAGAAAGACTCTTAAGTAATAAATCATAAACCTTTATAATTTATTACTTTTACATTATTATAAACAATTTCTTATGACCGATAGCTTAATTCTTATTCTTGCCATTGTAATTTCGACTTTAATCGGAGCTCTTGTAGGCCTTACCTTTTCTAAACTTAAAAGTAAAAGTGAAAAAAGCACGCTTGAAGAACGTAATACCAACTTACAGCAACAATTAAATGAATTTAAACAATTTTCTGAAGCAGAAAACACAAAACAAAATGAGAATTTTAATTTACAACTCTCAAGTCTAAAGGAAAACATTTCTAAAATTGAAGGCGAACGTGAAGACATTCGAAGAGAAAAAGAATTTTTAAATACAGAACTCACTCGTAAAAATTCAGAATATGAAAATCTTCAATTACTAAATCAGAAAAAAGATGAAGAATTAGAAGAACGCCAAATGCAACTTCGCAAAGATTTTGAACTATTAGCAACTAAAATATTAGATGAAAAATCTGAAAAATTTACACTTCAAAATAAAGAAAACATAAAAAACATATTAACACCATTACAAGAAAAGATTCAAGTTTTTGAGAAAAAAGTTGAAGACACTCAAAAAGAAAACATAAGCATACACTCCGCTTTAAAAGAACAACTTATTGGTTTAAAAGATTTAAATCAGCAAATGACAAAAGAAGCAACCAATTTAACTAAAGCCCTTAAAGGAGATAGTAAAATGCAAGGGAATTGGGGAGAGCTTGTTTTAGAACGCGTCTTAGAAAAATCTGGATTAGAAAAAGATCGTGAATATTTTGTGCAACAAAGTTTTACTCTCGATGATGGTTCCCGTGTATTGCCCGATGTTGTTTTACATCTTCCAGATAACAAGAAAATGATTATTGATTCTAAAGTATCATTAACAGATTACGAACGTTTGGTTAATGCTGAAGATGAAAACCGAGAAGGCCATTTAAAATCACATATTAATTCAATTAGAAGGCACGTTGAACAATTATCTGATAAAAACTATCAAGACCTATATGATATTGAATCTCCAGATTTTGTCTTAATGTTTATTCCTATTGAACCTGCTTTTGCAGTGGCTATAAATGAAGACAATTCATTATATAATAAAGCTTTTGAGAAAAACATCGTTATTGTAACACCTTCTACCCTACTCGCCACATTACGAACCATAGATACCATGTGGAATAACGAAAAACAACAACGTAATGCCATTGAGATTGCTAGGCAAGCAGGTGCTTTATACGATAAATTTGAAGGTTTAGTAAAAGACTTAACTGGTGTTGGTAAAAAAATAGATGCTGCAAAAACCGATTATTCTTCAGCAATGAATAAACTAGTAGAAGGTAAAGGAAACCTCATTACAAGTGTTGAAAAACTCAAGAAAATGGGAGCGAAAGCTAAAAAGTCACTTCCGGAAGCTGTAATAAAACGCGCAGAAGTCGAAGATTAAAAGGCACACCCTCTTCCGTATCTATTAGAAAACCTTGATAGATGATTACTTATCTAAAATAATCTAATATACAGTGATTCAAACTCCTTATTATATATAGGTTGTGCAATTCGCATGGTTTTATCGTAAATAACATCCTTAAGCTATAAAACGACTTGTAATGTGCGTAAACAACTGATATGCAATCAGATTAAAAGTAAAAAAAATCGATTTCCGTAAGAAAAATTACAGGTAATAGTTTTTTTTCGGGGTTAAGCGAAAAAACGTGTTTTTTCTAACAATCCCTTCTATCTTTATAAAAAACAAACCCCAAATTGTTATGAAAAATACTATCCTTACTTTAATTCTTATCTTATCTACAACATTAAGTTTTTCTCAAAAATTATATAGAGCCGTTGAAAAAGGTGATTTAGAAAAAGTGACGTCTTTAATTGTAAAAGGTCATGATGTTAATGAATTAACTAATGAAGGAAAATCTCCATTATGGAGAGCTGCTATAGATGGAAATATTGAAATTAGTCAATTATTAGTAGATAGTGGTGCTTCAATTAAAAGTAACTACGCACCCTTAAGAATTGCTGCTAGAAATGGAGATTTAGAAATCGTTAAACTATTAGTAGAAAACGGAGCAGAATTAGATTATAAAACAATGGATGGTTCTACAGCATTAGCACGTGCATCTTCAAGAGGTCATCAAGATATCGTTGCTTATTTAATTGAAAAAGGAGCAGATGTAAATACCGTAGATAGATTAGGTAACTCACCATTAGGAGAAGCTGCAATAGGTGGTTTTACAACTATAATTAAAACATTAATAGATAACGGTGCTAGATTAGATCATACAAACAAAAAAAACCAAACGATAGTTGATAGAGCTGAATCTAAAGGAAAATATAAAGTAATACAACTATTAACGATCTAGTAGATCGTTTCAAATAAAAAACATAACAAAAAAATCGGTTTCTATATCATATAGAAATCGATTTTTTGTATAAATATACTTTACGCATACCATTTCTGAATAGAATTTACTACAATAAATTCTATTCAGAAATGGTATTAGTTTATAATACTAACATTAGAAAAAAAATAGATGCAGCAAAAGGCCAATTATTCGTTAGCAATGAATAAATTAGTATAAGAGATAAAAGTCCTTATAATAAGGGGTTAAAAATTGACGATTAAAAAATAAAAATGAAAACATTTAGAACAGTAGACTCCTCTAAAATAAGTATATCAGAGTTAATGTTACCTTCTCATTCTAATTTTAGCGGAAAAATTCATGGTGGTTATATTCTACATCTAATGGATCAAATTGCTTTTGCATGTGCTTCAAAACACTCTAAAACCTATTGTGTTACTGCTTCAGTAAATACAGTAGACTTTTTGCAAGCTATTGAAGTTGGTGAATTGGTAACTATGAAAGCTTCTATTAATTACGTTGGAAGAAGTTCTATGGTTGTTGGAATTAGGGTAGAAGCCGAAAATATTCGATCAGGAAAAATAAAACATTGTAATTCGTCTTTCTTTACCATGATTGCTAAAAATGAAAAAGGGGAATCTATTCAAGTTCCTGGACTTATTTTAAACGATAAAACCGAGGTAAAACGTTTTTTGAAAGCAGTAAAACGTATTGAGATGAAAAAAGAAAGAACTGCTGAATTTGATCATGACAATTTCTCTCACATGGATTATTTAAAAGAATTAAAAAGCTACAGGGTTAAAATAGACTTACCAGAAAACTACTAAAAATGACATTAAATATTTAATTGGCTAATACAAGTGTATTCTTCCGTAATTCAATATTTTTCTCGATAAGTATATATATTATCTATAAAATTAGACGTGATGTACAGTTCTATCAAGGTACTTTTGATAGTATAATTGTATTTTAAAAATTAGTTTTGCTAAAGAGAAATAGTTATTTTAAAGTAATCAAATTAATTATTTAAAATTATTCAAAAAATGAAGAAAATTAAATGGCCCTTAATCCTTGTAAGTATTTTACTTATATCTTATTTAGGTTACAATTACATCTATCAAGATCATAGAGACATAGAAACAGAAGCTGCACAATTTGCAATGACCACCAAATCCTTAATACAAGAATTTAAAGAAAATACAGCTAAAGCAGAAACTAAATATTTAAACAAAACGATCGAAATTTCTGGAAACATCTCAGAAATAAATTTAAAAGACTTAACCTTAGATGGTTACATTTTTAGCAGTTTTAATTCTGAATTAAATCGTAATGAATTAAAAATTAATAAGACTATAACCATTAAAGGGCGTTGTATTGGATATGACGATTTATTAGAACAAGTAAAACTAGATCAATGCACAATAAAAAATTAACCTTACCTATGAAATTTCTTTATCTATTAATTTTATGTTTCCCTCTAATCACCTTTTCCCAAGATGACTTATTAGATGAGATAGATAGTAACCCTGTTGAAGATACTTATGCTACAGCTGCGTTTAAAGGTCTAAAAGTTGTAAATTTTGAATCGACTAAACTTGTTGCAAAAAAAGAACTCACTTTTGTTGTTGCTCACCGATTTGGAACATTAAAAAATGGATTTGATACTTTTTTAGGTTTAGATGATGCCGTAACGCGATTAAATTTCATTTACGGAATTAGCGATAATTTTAACGTAAGTATTTCCAGAAGCTCATTTCAAAAAATTTATGAAAGTGCCATAAAATATAAAATTACAAAACAAAAAAATAATGGTTTTCCTGTAACTATTGTTGGGTACAACTCCATATTACTAAATACAGCTTTAGACGAAGCTAATTTACCCAAATTAGAATTTAAAAATCGTCTGGGGTATACCACGCAATTACTAATTGCAAGAAAAATAAATAAAAAGCTATCTTTAGAATTAGCGCCTACTTTCTTTCATGATAATTTTGTTGTAGATAATAATCAAGACAATTCACAGTTTGCGCTTGGTCTTGGTGGCCGCTTTAAACTAACAAAACGTTGGTCTATAAATACAGATTATGGTTTACACCTAAATAGATCTAGTACATCTCCTTTTAAAAACCCATTATCTATTGGTTTTGATTTAGAAACTGGAGGTCATGTTTTTCAATTACATTTCACAAATGCACAAGCCATGAATACCAATGGATATCTAGGACAAGCCACTGGAGATTGGGCAGATGGAGATGTGTTTTTTGGTTTTAATTTAAGTCGCGTATTTTAAAAAAAGTTATGAAAAAAATTATATATACATTAGGATTTACTCTAATAACATTATTAGGGTGCGCAAATGATAGCGAAGAAGATTTAATAGAAGTCCTTCCTCCCATACCTGAAGGAGAGAAAGTAACTTATGACGTTAATATTAAATCAATATTAGATAACAATTGTGTGTTTTGTCATGCTAACCCACCTGTAAATGGTGCAAATACCCCATTAAACACCTTTGAAGACGCTGTAAATGGTATTAACAATAATAATTTATTTGCAAGAATTTCTAGACAAGCTGGTGAAGGTGGTGCAATGCCACTAGGAGGACCACGCTTGCCACAAAATTTAATTGATTTAGTAGAACAATGGAGAACCGATGGGTTATTAGAAAACTAAAAACACATCAGGCACACTCTTTGATATATTTTATATAAAGATTTCCTATTACAGGGGAATAAAAACACATTTTTTATGAAAAAAGTAATCACAGTATTAATTATTTTATTAGTTAATTTAACCTTTTCGCAAGAAAAGTATATCACTAAAACTGGAACTGTCATTTTTGAAGCTTCTGTTCCTTCGTTTGAAGAAGTAAAAGCAAAAAACGAAGCAACAACAGCCATATTAAATACGACTAATGGTGAATTTGCCGCATTAGTTTTAATAAAAGGATTCCGATTTAAAAATGCATTAATGGAAGAGCATTTTAATGAAAATTACGCTGAATCTGACGATTATCCTAAAGCAACCTTTAAAGGTAAATTAGTAGATTTTTCAAAAGACGATTTAAACGAAAATGAAAAAGTATATAAGTACGAAGGCATTTTAAGTTTTCACGGAAAAACAAAAGAGCTTAAAGATGTAGAGTTAAATCTTTCTAAAAACGAAGATGGTTCTGTTTCTATAAACGGAGATCTTAATTTAAATGTAGATGATTTTGATATAGAAATACCTAAAGTTGTAAGTAAAAAACTTTCTAAGGAAGTAAAAGTCAAACTCGATTTGAATCTTAAAAAGAAATAATAAAAGAGGCTGTCTGAAAAGGCAGTCTTTTTTTGTTTGTAAACGTTTAGTAACAGATTTTGCTTTCTTCTTGAGAAGATATTCTCACCAAATACAATCCACTATTCCAGTTAGAAACATTAATAGAAGATTCAAATTTGTTTATATTCTCTTTAATTAGTTTCTTACCAAGTACATCATAAATTTCTATAGTAATCCCCGTATAGTGTTACATTTAATTAATCTTAAGCAGGGTTAGGAAATATAGAAATACTATTTGATGCATCATTCATTTCAGGGGTATCAATTAAATTCAATAGATTAATGGTTTTCTTTCTTGACTTTCTACCAGAATATAAGTAAATGTGCTTGTTTATTCTTTTTATTATCATATTTTCAATCACTTCGGAATCGCATTATGATGAGAACCTGAAACGAGTTTAGTTTGACGATTATAATTATTATAGACTATAGATATCCAAAAAATATGCTCAATAAGTAAGATGCAACAATGGCGTTACTTAACGTCATTTCGAATTTATTTATGAATCGCATTACGCTAATAAATAATGATTTATAATGGAAAACTTGAAACAAGTTCTATTCGACATTTCAAGATTATATAAAAAACAAAAACGACTTCCAAAATATGGAAGCCGTTTTTTTAGTTTGTAATCGTTTGTTTATAATTTCACAAAACGTTTAGTAACAGATGTGTTGTCTTCTTGAGATGATATTCTCACCAAATATAATCCACTGTTCCAACTAGAAACATTAATAGAAGATTTAAATTGATTTATATTTTCTCCAATAACTTTCTTTCCTAATACGTCATAAACTTCAATAGTTAATTCTTTATTAACTATAGATTCTGGTAATCTTACATTTAAATTATCTGATGCTGGATTAGGAATTATAGAGATACTACTTAATGCTGTTTCAAATTCAGTAGTACCTAAAGTAACATTTACTACTGTTCCTCCATATTGTCCACCTCCATGATAACCTAAAGCTAGTGTGCCACCTTTAGCATATATAATAGGAAAAGCAGTTGCAGTAGTAGGGAAAACAAAATCTTCTGCATCACCTGTATCAATAGCTCTTGTAGCGATTACTTGTCTTTGTCCTCCTGCTGTAGTATCAGAAGTAAGTGACCAGTCTTGACTAGCGTCTAAAGGAGGAAAACCTGTTCCTGCAGGCATATTTCTGTCTTCAAGTCCGTTAGAACTATATACAATTGCATCATCATCTAAATTTCCCATACCCATACCCAAAGTTATACCTGGTCCAATTCCAAACCATGTAGATTCTGGAAAAACCATAGTCATAGTTACTAAGTTAGTACTTTGATCTGCATCAAATTGAACTGAACGATTAGGTTCTAATTGAACAACTCCCGATGTCCATGTTTGAGAAATACCGTAATTAACAGTAAGTAAAAAAAAGAATAATGTAATTTTTTTCATAATTTATAATTTTAATAATTCATTAATTTTATCATCTTTAAACATAATTGCATAATCTAAAGGTGACTTATCATTTTGATCTTTAACATTAAAATCTGCTTTTGCTTCAACTAATAATTTTATAATGTCATAATTTTTAAACATCACTGCGTAATGAGCAGCAGTTGTACCTTTATTATCTTTTATATTTGGGTTAGCCTTGTTTTTAAGTAAAAGATGTGTAATTTCTTTATTTCCTTTTACTACAGCAGCCATTAATGGTGTCCCAAATTTACTATTCCCATCTATAGTTTCAACTTTGTCTATTAAAAATTCAACTATAGGTGTGTTTCCATTGTAGCATGCCAATGTAAGAGGAGAATAGCCTTCTTCGTTTGTGGTATTAATAACAGACGGATTGGCTTTGTATAATTTATTAATAGCTTCTAATGTTCCTTTACGGCTAATATCAAAAACATCGTTTTGGGCAGTTAAATTACATACACTTACCAACGCAAATAGTAGTAATGGGATAATTTTTTTAGCTATCATATTTTTAGATAAAACAATAAATATTAAATTTAAATTATATTGCAATTTACGAATCAATTAAAGAAAAAGACCATTCAATAATGATATTAATATCAATTTAACAAAAATTATTTACTCAAATACATTTTACGTCTAGAGTATAAATTGTAGAATTCATCATCTTTTAAATCATCAATGAATAAGATACTTTCTCCAGTACTTTTCATTTCTGGCCCTAATTGTTTATTCACATTATGAAATTTATTAAAAGAAAATACAGGTTGCTTTATAGCATAACCCTCTAATTTTGGATTAAAATCGAAATCGGTAACCTTTTTTTCTCCTAACATTACTTTAGTAGCATAATTCACATAAGGTTCTCCATAAGCCTTTGCAATAAAAGGTACTGTTCTAGAAGCTCTAGGATTGGCTTCAATAATGTAAACCATATCGTCTTTAATGGCAAATTGAATATTAATTAAACCCACAGTATTTAATGCTAAAGCGATCTTTTTTGTGTGATCCTTTATTTGCTGCATGACCAAATTTCCTAAGTTAAAAGGCGGTAATGTGGCATTACTATCTCCAGAGTGAATACCACAAGGCTCAATATGTTCCATTATACCAATAATTTGAACATTTTCACCATCGCATATTGCATCGGCTTCTGCTTCTATGGCACCATCTAAATAATGGTCTAATAGTAACTGGTTTCCTGGCATTCTACCTAATAAATCAACCACATGCTTTTCTAATTCTTCTTTGTTAATTACAATCTTCATGCCTTGTCCACCAAGTACATAAGATGGTCTAACTAAAATAGGAAAATCTAAAACATCGGCAATTGCTGAAGCTTCATCGGCAGTAGTCGCAATATCAAACTCTGGGTACGGAATGTTATTTTCTTTAAGAAGATTTGAAAAACGACCTCTGTCTTCAGCTAAATCTAAAGATTTAAAACTAGAACCTAGTATTTTAATACCGTAACGTTCTAATTTCTCAGCTAACTTTAAAGCGGTTTGACCTCCAAGTTGTACAATAACGCCTTCTGGTTTTTCATGCTTTATAATATCGTATATATGTTCCCAGAATACAGGTTCAAAATAGAGTTTATCTGCAGTATCAAAATCGGTTGAAACGGTTTCAGGATTACAGTTAATCATAATGGTTTCGTAACCACATTCAGCTGCAGCTAAAATACCGTGAACACAACAGTAATCAAACTCAATACCTTGCCCAATTCTGTTTGGCCCAGAACCTAAAACAATTACTTTTTTCTTATCTGTAACAATACTTTCATTATCAACATAACGCTTACCATCTACTGTTTCTACATCATTTTCAAAAGTTGAATAATAATATGGTGTTTTAGCTTTAAATTCAGCAGCACAAGTATCTACTAATTTATAAACTCTATTAATATTAAGCTCCTCTCTTTTATTATACACTTCACTTTCAAGACAACCTAGCATGTGTGCTATTTGTCTGTCTCCATATCCTTTTTGTTTAGCTTCTAGTAATAGATCTCTTTGAATAGTTTCTATTTTAAAAGTTGATATTTCTTTTTCTAAGAAATATAACTCTTCATATTGTTTTAAAAACCACATGTCTATTCTCGTTATTTCGAAAATACGACTTAACGGAATACCTATTTGTATGGCATCATAAATAGCAAAAACACGATCCCAACTTGCATTGGTTAACTTTTCTATAATTTGATCGTAATTTTTATATCCTTTACCATCTGCTCCCAATCCGTTACGTTTAATTTCAAGCGACTGTGTTGCTTTATGCAATGCTTCTTGAAACGAACGGCCAATACCCATGACTTCTCCAACCGATTTCATTTGCAAACCTAATGTTCTATCTGAACCTTCAAATTTGTCAAAATTCCAACGCGGTATTTTTACAATAACGTAATCCAACGTTGGCTCGAATAAAGCTGAAGTAGATTTTGTAATCTGGTTTTGTAATTCATCTAAATGATAACCTAAAGCTAATTTAGCTGCTATTTTTGCAATAGGATAACCTGTTGCTTTACTTGCTAATGCAGAAGAACGTGAAACACGTGGGTTAATTTCTATAGCAATAATATCTTCTTTTTCATCTGGACTTATTGCAAATTGCACATTACATCCTCCTGCAAAATCACCAATATTTCGCATCATATGTATGGCCATATCACGCATTTTTTGGTAGGTTTTATCACTTAAAGTCATTGCTGGTGCAACCGTAATAGAATCTCCTGTGTGAATTCCAATAGGATCCATGTTCTCTATAGAGCAAATAATAACAACATTATCATTTGAATCTCTAAGTAATTCTAACTCATACTCCTTCCATCCTATCAAAGCCTTATCAATCATAACTTCATGAATAGGAGATATTTCCAATCCTCGAGTTAGTAGCTCATCAAAATCTTCTTCTTTGTGTACAAATGAAGCTCCTGCCCCACCTAAAGTAAAAGAAGCTCTAATTATTAAAGGAAAACCAAATTCTTGAGCTATTTCTTTACCTTTTAAATATGAAGTCGCTGTGGCTTGAGGTGCCATTGGAATTCCAATTTTAAGCATTAGCTCTCTAAATTTCTCACGATCTTCAGTAATATTAATAGCATCGATATTTACACCAATAATTTCAACACCAAAATCTTCCCATATTCCTTTTTCATCGGCTTCAATACATAGATTTAATGCCGTTTGCCCTCCCATTGTAGGAAGCACGGCATCGATATGCGGATGTTCCTTTAAAATCTTAATTATAGATTTTGTATTTAATGGCAATAAATAAACATGATCAGCCATAGAAGGATCAGTCATTATTGTTGCAGGGTTAGAATTTATTAAGATGGTTTCTATCCCATCTTCTCTTAACGACCGTAAAGCTTGTGTTCCTGAATAATCAAATTCACAGGCTTGACCAATCACTATTGGTCCAGATCCAATAATTAGTATAGACTTTAATTTTGAATTTTTTGGCATTTTTATATGTGTAATTATAGTGGTACAAAAATAGTCAATCTTAGATACAAAAAAAGGCGTTACACCTAAGTAACGCCCTTAATATATTAACAATTGTTAATCATTATCTCTTATGTCTAGTTTCTGTTGAAACTGATATTTTCTTTCTTCCTTTTGCTCTTCTACGAGCTAACACCTTTCTACCGTTAGCAGAAGCCATTCTTTCTCTGAAACCATGTTTATTTCTTCTCTTTCTTTTCGATGGCTGAAACGTTCTTTTTGGCATTGTCTTATATTTTTAAAATCTGAATAGTAATTGTTTTTTGCTTTAGCATCTCTCTAAAACTGGGCGCAAATATAATGTATCTTTTTTATTTGCCAAACCTAAATTGAAACTTTTTTTCTAATTTTTTAATAGTGGAAATATACAATAAATAGCAAAACGATTAAAAACAACTTTTTATCTATTTATATCTTATTATTTAAAATATAACATTTTAGGTTTTCCTAGTTTCTATATCCCAGTATTTTACATCTTATTAACGCTTTTGTTATGGTTCAATTCATTAAATTTTAGTTTCTTTGCAATCTTAAAATAACATATTATATGTTTTACAAACCACATTTTAATCTCCAAATTGTTAATTAATTTAACTAATTGTGATTTTAACATACAGATTACTAAATAGATAAACATGTTCAATAAAAACATAAAATTAATAATTGCTGGTTTAATTATAGCTACTGCTGTATGGCAATTTATAGAAGGAGGAATAGGAAATGGAATCATGCTTATTATGCTTTCTCTTATTTTTGTATTCCTTTATTTTAAAAATGAAATAATACTACTTGCTTTTTTATGGTTACGTAAACAGGATTTTGATGGCGCAAAAAAATGGTTAAGTAAAATTAAAAACCCAGAAGCTGCTTTAATTACTAAACAACAAGGGTATTTTCATTATTTACATGGCATTATGGTTTCTCAATCTAATATGAATGAAGCTGAAACACGATTTAAAAAAGCCATTTCTTTAGGTTTATCTATGGATCATGATTTAGCAATGGCTAAATTAAATTTAGCTGGAATCGCTTTTTCTAAACGTCGTAAGCTTGAAGCTCAAAATTTATTAGCTGAAGCTCAAAAATTAGATAAACAAGGTATGCTAAAAGATCAAATTAAGATGATGAAAGATAACATGAAGAAGGCACAAATGCCAAAGCAGCATTATGGAGCTGGAGGGTCTGTTAGACAACAAAAAAGAAGAAGTAAATAATAGTTGGATAGTTGGATAGTTGGATAGTTGGATGATAACTAATTGAAAAATTAAACTAATCTTTAATTCATTCGTTGTTTTAATAAGTTAACTCTATTACTCTAGGCTAAAGATCTAACCAATCGAAAAATCGAAATACATCTTGCAGTTATTTACTAAAAAACATTTTAATAGCGACTATTAATAGAATGATACTAAATATTTTTTTTAATACTGCTTGATTAATTGAGAGTGCTATTTTTGAACCAAAATACCCCCCTACTACAAAAAATAGAGCGATTACTATTGAATATTTCCAATTTACAACATCTTCACCAGATTTGTAATACGTGTAAGCAGCTACAAAAGTTACTGGCACTGCCAATACTGCTAAACTCGTTCCTTGGGCTTGGTGTTGGGTATAACCTAATAGAAAAAGCAATAGAGGCACCATAACAACACCGCCACCAACTCCAAACATTCCACTCAAAATCCCTGCTAAAAGCCCTATGACAATCAAAATTAATATAATTGATAAACTCATTTTTGTATTCATTTAAATTAGCATATAAAAAAGCACTAACTATCAATGAATTAGCGCTTATTTTTTGGTTTATATTATTTAGGTGTTTTATATTTACTATGGTTTAGTATCATAATAGCCCTTTTCTGGAATATCTAAATAATACTGTTTTCCTGAAGTATTATTAAGTTGTTTCTCTCTAAGCCAAGGATTATGAATTTTTAAGATCTTATAATTAATTCCAAAACCTTTAGCAAAACTAGAAAAATCTGTTACTGCAGAATCTACAAGAACTTTATAAGACGGAATAGGCGTATACAAGTCTTTATCTCTAAAATTAAAGCCATATTTATTGGGGTTAGATAATATTTCCTTTAATGCTACTATTCTAAATACGTAACGCCCTGTTTCTTCTCCCAATAATAAATCATAATAAGTAGTAACGTTTTGAGCCTTTAATCGTCTTGAAACACCTGCATTTCCTGCATTATATGCTGCTGCTGCTAAAGTCCATGAACCTAAACGCTCTTTAGATTTTAGCAAATATTTACATGCAACTTCAGTTGCTTTTTCTAAATGATAACGCTCATCTACGTTTGAATTTACTTCAAGTCCGTTTTCTTTTCCTGTGGCTTTCATTATTTGCCAAAACCCAGATGCTCCAGCTGGAGATCTTGCGTTGGTTAAACCACTTTCAATCACTGCTAAGTATTTAAAATCATTTGGAATACCATGTTTTTCTAATATTGGCTCTATAATAGGAAAGTATTTTTTGGCTCTTTTAAACATTAACAATCCATTAGATTGCCAATAGGTATTTACCAATAACTCCTTATCCATTCGTTCTAAAATATCTGGATTTTGAAGTGGTACTTGTTCTCCAGAAAAGTCTAGATAACCTGGGACTTGTATTGCATAAACATTATAATCATTTACTGTTTTTTTTTCAAAGTTCTCATCGGTAGGAGCATCTTGAAGCGCATTTATTGAGATAGCTCCAATTACAAATAAGCCAACTACTGCTAAAGCATTTTTTACAATTTTCATCTTCATCTGTTTTGTCTAAATTTAGATAATATTAGGCAATTATCATGCCTTTTAATTCAAAATTAACCTTGGCAAATTTTCATTAAACCACTTGTATTTGTTTATTATCATTATATGAGTACCGTTTTTCACTGTAATACAATCTCCTAAACAAGAATGTGGAAAAACAGAATCTTTCTCTCCATGTATGTGAATGGCTTCAGGAAGGGCTTTTTCTTGATCCCAGCAAACTATTTGCTCGATTGCCCAATCTAAATAACTTTTATCATTAACGGAAAGGTATTTTTGGTACAACTCAATTCGTTTTACTATCGTTTCTCCAAAAGCATATTTTGCTAAAACATCAATACTACTCACCAATTGGGTTGGTAATAATTTATAAGCTTTCGTTTTTCTTGCTAGTTTCATTTTCTTGGGTAATTCATGTTTAGTTTTTACACTTGAAACCACCAATAATTTTTTTAATTTAATATGCTTACTCATTTCCTGAACCAAAATACCTCCAAAGGAAACTCCCAGTAATACAGGGTTCTTATGAGTTATTTTTAATGTCATTCGTTTTGCGTAATCACTTAACAGCTCATCCTTTAAGGGGATTAACCATTCTAATAAGTGAATTGCGAATTGATCTTTTGGCAATTCTATATTTTCAAAAATAGAAGGGTTTGCTGCCATTCCTGGCATCATATAAACATGTATTAATATCTGACTCATAAGTATTTAACTTTAAACCTAATACGTTAACCAATTATTTTTCGTACTTTTGCAAAGTGTAAATTTAAAAAAATTAATCCACCTAAAAACATTTGCCATGATTGATGCTGCTGAAATAGTTGACAATGAATTTTTACGTCAGTTTGAACTAAAGATTGACTCTCACTTCGCCAAGATCGAATATTCCCTCCAAGATCGTAAGATTTTTTTAACTAAATTAATTATTCCTGAAAAGGTTGAAGACGAAGAATTTAAAAATCAATTTTTAAGATTAGTTTTTGAAAATATTAAAGAAAGAAATCTTAGTGTTGTTCCTACAAGTCCTGAAATAGCTAGATTTATTAGAAAAAATAGACAATTTAAAAGCTTATTACCTGTTGGTTTAAGAATTTGATTGAAAAACAATATAAAATCTGAATATTACATTCAGATTTTTTTGTTTAGTTTAATTCTTAGTATAAGTGAATTTCAAATCCTCTTCAATTAAAACACTATTATCGTCAGATTTTTTAACCATTAATGCATTGTCGGAAACGAATGAAAACTGATTGTTATTAACTGGTAATACCTGCGTGTCTGCATCTACATTATCAATAATTATAATATTACTCCCATCAGTAGACCAGTTAAAACTAATTAAACTTTCTTCACTTATACAACCAGCAGCATAATTATAGCTATTTGTAGTTCCTGGTATTAACATCGCAATTATTTCTGTGTAAGATGTGTTTTTTGAAATTGCGGTATTGTCTGGATTAAAAATAATTGTTTCGTTTAGATAGCAATTCACTTCAAGCATTAAATTATTAGTAGCCTCTCCATCGTTATTAAAATCGTGTAGATTAATAGATTCTAGTCTTGTTAATTGCCACTCCCCTTCTACATCAGAAGCAAAATTTGTCTCATCGTCATTATTGGTACAAGACATCATAAAAAAGAGCCCTATTCCAACAAATAAATAGAAATTTAAATTTTTCATTTTAAGTCCGTTTTTAATTACTTCAAAACACCTAGAGTTTTCATACTGATTTCTAGGTGTTTAAATAAATGAATCTGAAATAAATATTCAAATTTATTGTTTCGTATAAATCATTGTAAAATCTTCATCAGACACCACTGTAACTCCACTATCTGGATCCTCTACAGAGAAAGCATCTTCGAAAGTAACTATAAGTTCATTATCACTATTTAAAGAAAGTGAATAAGTACTTAAATCTTCGTTTACAATTGTTACTGTGTCACTATTTTTAGACCAGGTAAAATTAGTGTCCTCAATTTCATCTATGCACTCTGAACTATAAGTATAACTATCTGTTGTTCCTATTTCTAAAACAGCATCAATATTTGCATAACTCGTTACTTTTGTTACACCTGTACTGTCTGCATTAAAAACAATGGTTTCATTAGTATAACAATTCGCTTCCGCTATAATATTAGCTTCAGCCACACCATCACCATTAAGATCTAAAGGCGTTGTTGTATTAAAACTTGTTAATTTCCAAGTTCCATCAATGGTAAATGCTACTTGCCCATCGTTATTTGGAGAGCTATCTACAGAATCGTCGTCTTTAGAACATGAAGTGAATAGTGATAATGCCGCGAATACGACAAGGGAATAAGTCTTAACTTTTTTCATTTTAAGTAGGTGTTTAATTAAATTTGGTAAGCAAATATAACTTAATTACCTAAAAAACAAAACTTTAATCAACAAAATCAAACCTTACTAAACCATCGTCGTCTATTTCAGTGAGCTCTATTTTTTGTAATGTATTCGCTAATTCTGGATTCCATGGGGCTTTTACTTTTACATAATTCTCTGTAAAACCTTGTATATAACCGGATCTATTATCGGCTTCAAATAGAACCGTTCTTACACTTCCTAATTGACTTTCATAAAAAGCACGGCGCTTTTTAACACTTAAACCTCGTAACATTTTACTGCGCTTAGCTCTTACGTTTTTAGGAATTGTATTATCCATAGTAGCCGCTAAAGTATTATCTCTTTCAGAATATGTAAAAACATGAAGATATGAGATATCTAATTCACTTAAAAAATTATAGGTATCTAAAAAATGATCATCGGTTTCTCCAGGAAAACCAACAATTACATCGACTCCAATGCATGCATGCGGCATTGTATCTTTTATTTTTAAAACTCTTTCAACATACAATTCCCTTTGGTAACGACGTCTCATTAACTTTAATAACTCATTACTACCACTTTGAAGAGGTATATGAAAATGTGGGACAAATGTTCTACTATTAGAAACGAAGTTTATAGTCTCATTTTTAAGTAAGTTAGGTTCAATCGACGAAATTCTTAAACGTTCAATACCTTCAACTTTATCTAAAGCCTGAACTAATTCATAAAATGTGTGTTCATGTGTTTTATTACCATACTCACCTTTACCATAATCCCCAATATTAACACCCGTTAATACAATTTCTTTTATATTTTTTTCTGAAATTTCTTTAGCGTTCTTTAAAACATTCTCTAATGTATCACTTCTAGAAATACCACGAGCTAATGGTATTGTACAATAGGTACATTTATAGTCACAACCATCTTGCACTTTTAAAAAAGCTCTGGTACGATCACCAACAGAATAACTCCCTACATAAAAATCGGCTTCTTCTATTTCGCAAGAATGCACTTCTCCAAAATCATTTTTAGAAAGATCATTTAAATAATCGGTGATTTTAAATTTTTCGGTAGCTCCTAAAACTAAATCTACACCATTTACATCTGCCAATTCTTGGGGCTTAAGTTGCGCATAACAGCCTAAAGCTGCGATAAAAGCATCAGGACTCGCTTTTTGAGCTTGTTTTACAATCGTTTTAAAGCGTTTATCTGCATTCTCGGTTACAGAACAGGTATTAATAACATAAATGTCTGCTTTTTCAGAAAAATCGACACGATCAAAACCTTCATCTTGAAAATTTCTTGCTATTGTTGATGTTTCAGAAAAATTAAGCTTGCAACCAAGCGTATAAAATGCGACCTTTTTTTTCATAAATGAGTTGTAATTTCCGTGTCCTGAGAAATCTCTTTATATTTACTTTCTACCTTTTAAAGAAGGTGCAAATTTACAACTAATTAATGATATGATAAAACAGCTTAATACGCATTTTTCACAAACAATCTTCTATTTATCAATTAGTTGCGTTATTTTTAATTTACAGTCGTGTACAAAAGTTTCTGATGACTCTAAAAATCATCTCGTTTTTAGATACAACGAACATAAGAATATTGGCTCTTTAGATCCTGCCTTTGCAAAGGACAATGCAGATATTTGGGCCGCCAATCAATTATTTAACGGTTTGGTTCAAATGAATGAAAATTTAAATGTTGAACCGTGTATTGCTAAAAATTGGTCTATATCTGAAGACGCGCTTACGTATTCCTTTACACTTAGAAACGATACTTATTTTCATAAACATAAATTATTTGGCAAAGATTCTACAAGAATTGTAAAAGCTTCAGATTTCGAATATAGTTTTAATAGATTATTAGATAAAAGAGTCGCTTCTCCTGGGAGATGGGTTTTAAATAAAGTTAAATCATTTTCAGCTAAAAATGATAGTGTTTTTTCTATAAAATTAAAACAACCTTTTCCTACGTTTTTAGGACTATTAACTATGAAATATTGCTCTGTAGTTCCTAAAGAAATAGTTGGTAGTACAGTAGATTTTAGATCGAACCCTATTGGTACTGGGCCATTTAAATTTAAACGTTGGGAAGAAAATATAAAATTGGTCTTAAGACGTAATTCTTCTTATTTCGAAAAAGATAGTAACGGCAAGTCGTTACCTTATCTTGAAGCCGTAGCGATTACTTTTCTTCCTGATAAACAAAGTGAGTTTTTACAATTTGCGCAAGGAAATATTGATTTTGTTTCTGGTTTAGATGCTTCATATAAAGACGAAATATTAACCGCAAAGGGCGACTTAAGAGATAAATATTCTAAATCGGTTAACATGATTCGTGGCCCATATTTAAATACAGAATATCTGGCTTTTTATTTAGACACAAAAAATAGTAATATTCAATCTAAATTATTGAGAACAGCTATAAATTATGGGTTTAACCGAAAAAAGATGATTACTTACTTAAGAAATGGCATTGGTATTCCTGCTAATGGTGGTTTTATACCTAAAGGGCTTCCTGGCTATAATGCATCTATTGGTTATAATTACAATCCTGAGAAAGCCAAACAACTTATAAAACAATACAAAACCGAAACTGGAGACACAAACCCAGAAATTACGATTACCACTACTAGTAATTATTTAAGTTTTTGTGAATACATACAAAGAGAACTTCAAAAATTAGGACTAATCGTAAATGTAGAAGTTATTCCTGCAGCGACATTAAAATCGGCTAAAGCAAATGGCAAATTAGATATTTTTAGAGCCAGTTGGGTTGCAGATTATCCAGATGCTGAAAATTATCTCTCTTTATATTTTAGTGAGAATTTCGCACCAAAAGGTCCCAATTATACTCATTTTAAAAATGAATTATTTGACCGTTATTATGAAGCTTCTTTCAATGAAACCAATGTAAAAAATAGAGAACAGCTCTATTCAAAAATGGATTCACTAGTGATGGAAGAAGCTCCAATAGTTCCTCTTTTTTATGATGAAGTTGTTCGTTTTACTCGAAAAGAAGTTTCCGGATTAGGCATTAACCCAATCAATTTGTTAGATTTAAAAAGAGTAAAAAAAACTAATCGTTAGACACCAAAGAAGGATCAGCTTTCACTTTAGTTATAGAAAAGTAATACAAATCGTCATCGCCTTTACCATTTGGCCGTCTTGAAGAAAAATAGCCTTCTTTTTTTGTTTCATCAATAACATAGCAAAAATCGTCATATTTACTATTCACAGGACCAGGTAATAATTTAGCTTGATGAAAACCTTTTATTTTATTTTTATCAGCTTTATAAATATCCAACCCTCCTACTCCATTTGCTCTGTCTGAAGAAAAATATAGCACTCCTTTATCACTTATAAAAGGAAACATTTCTTTTCTAACCGAATTTACTAATTCGCCTAGATTTACAGGTTTACCATAAACAGTTTCATCTGAAATGGATACTTTAAAAATATCTGTAGGTCCTTTTGCACTTGGAATGTTAGAAACAAAATACAATGTTTTTCCATCTGGGCTTAATGCAGGATGCCCGTAAGAATAATTAGGATCGCAAAAGCTTAAACGCTCAAAGTTTGTCCAACCTTTACCTTCTACAAATTCTCCACGTTCAATAAATAGATTATAACTCTTTCCTCCTTTTTTATAAGTCTTGCTTTTCGAAGTATTATTAGCAGTTGTATATATATATTTACCATTAGGACTAATAACAGCATTAGATCTATTTAAATGCTCATTTTTAGATATACTTACTTTAGTAATATTATCTATTTGTCCATTTGATTTTTTATTCGCTTCAAAAAGACTGTAAATTAAATTCTTGCCCTGCTTTTTTCTATTTAAATTAACGCTATTAAGCTCTGGAGAAGAAAAATAAACTTTATTATTAAGTGATAACGTAAGCCCATAATGGCTATTATTCGTATTCATATCCAGATTAACAATAGTATAAGCTTCATTTTGAGATAAAGAAGAAACAGTCACTAATAGTAACAGAAAAGCTATTTTATTCATAACGTATTGATTTAATAATAATTAATAATACTATTACATTTGTTAATAACTCATATCATTATTAACAAATTAAAGAATTAAAAAGTAAGGCACAAAAACCTCATAATCAGTATTAAAATTACATTAAATAAAGATTGAAAAAACCATTTAGTTTATAATTACTAACAGGTTATTAACAATTAAAAAATATTATAGTGTTGATAAGTGTTGTTGAGGGTTAAAAAAACAGATGATTTTTTTATTCTTGTTTTGTTTTCTTTAGTTCGGGGTTATGTTCTAAAACTATCCCTACTACAATAAGATATTGAGAAATACCATAAAATAACATTATCGTAATTTGATGATATCCAAAATCTTTATCGTAAAAAGCTTGCAATACAGAAATACTATCTGAAACTATTGAGAAAAAGACACCAGTTAAAACCATCCAGAAACTTTTTCTTAATACAACATTACGGCGCAAATAAGCAAATTGAGAAACAATTAAAGACGTAAATAAATAAATTAAAACGGGTATAAAGTAATCTCCTAGATTATCTTGAATAAAAAACATAATAATAGTCATGTAAGCAAACAAAACTAGTAGAGAAGGTATTAATTCTCTAAATTTAAAATCTTGATTGTTTGTAAACCTTAATGCATAAGCAATTTTTCCTAAGATGAAAAAGAGAATGCCTAAACCAAAATAAAGAGCATTTTCGTGAAAAATAAAAAATAAATCTCCACATATAAAAAATAGCAAAGCAATAATTATAACATATCGCTTCTTTTTTAGAACCTCTCTATTGTTGATTAGGTAAAAAATAAGCAGCAAAACTATTAAACTTGTTTTAGTTATAACTCGATATAGAATTTCGCCGCTAACATTTTTTACTACGATATCTAAAACGAGTAATAAGAAAAAAATAATTAAAAATAATATGTTATCTCTAAACAGTTTCACTTAAATAAATTTAGTTTTTAATGTATATTAAACATTATTAATTACTAAGTAGCTTTCTTTTTTTCAATTAGAATTCCTGTAACTATTAAAAATTGAGATACCCCATAAAAAGCCATAACAACCATACTTAACCTCGTTATTAATAATTGATTATAAAAGGCCTGAATTATAGCAACACTATCTGAAACAAAAGACAATAGCACTCCTATAAAAACGAGTAAAAAACTTTTCTTGTCTACTTCATATTGCCTTAGAAAAGCAAATAAGCCTACAATCATAGTCAGAAAAAAGTAAAACAATACTGGAAAAAAATAGACTCCTAAACTAATATATAAAAAATTCATTAAGAACAACATATAGCAAAAACACAATATAATGTATGGTATAATTTTCACGATATTAAATTCTCTTTTATTTGAAAACCGAATACAGTATAATAACTTTCCAATTATAAAAAAGAAGATGCCCAAATTAAAGAATAAAATATTTTTTAAAAATATTAAGGAAATATCACCTAACCAATAAGCAATCAATCCAAACAACATTAATTTAAAAGGTTTTGATTTTTTATCTTCAGAATTTATATAGAAAAAAAGAATTAACGATATTAAAAACCATGGCTTGCTTATTATTGAAGTAATAAACATATCGATATCTGTTAACTTTAAAAGTATATGTATAATTAACAATGTAAAATATAATATACTAAAAGTCTTAACGTCCCTAAAGACATTAAACTTACTTAAGTTTTTGATTATATTTTTAATCATTAAATGGTATTGTCATTTTTAAAATCATTATCCATGTTCTTTTTTTCAAATAGAATTCCTAAAACAATTAAATACTGAGAAAGACTATAAAATATCATAACTACATTAAATTTAGTAATAAAAAGCTGATTGTAAAAAGCTTGTATTATTGATACACTATCTGAAACAAAAGAACACAATACACCTATAAAAACCAATAAGAAACTTCTCCTATCTACTTCATATTGTCTTAAAAAGGCAAATAAGCCAACAATCATTGAAAGAAATAAATAAAACAACACTGGAAAAAAATAATCACCTAAGCTTAAATGTAAAAAATTCATTAAGAATATCATGTAAAAAAAACACAAAAGCATAAATGGAATGATTTTTATTAAACGAAAATCTTTCGTATTTGCAAAACGCATACTATAAATCAATTTTCCAATTATAAAAAAAAGAATTCCTAAGTTAAAAAACAATTTATTCTCAACAAATATAAGTGCCATGTCACCTAACCAAAACGCAAACAGCGCTAGTAACATTAACCTAAAATCTCTAGTGTTTTTAAACTCTGCATTAATAATATAAAAAACTATTAAAAAGAGAAGAAACCACGGTTTACTAATTAGAGAAGCGACAAAAGGATCTAAGTTTAGATTCTTTAGCAAAATATGTATTAATAATAATGTAAAATAAAATACACTAAAGAGCTTTATTCCTTTAAAAAAAGAAAGCTTACTTAATGTTTTATGTATACTTTTAAGTATCATGATAAATTTTTATCTTGCTTTAATAGACTTTTATTGTTTTCATACAAAAGACCAATTATTATAAAATACTGAGATAAACCATAAAAAAACATTATTGTATAATGATTGTATAAAACTTTTGGATCATGAAATTGTTTTAGTAATGTAATACTATCTGAAAACATTGATAATAAAACACCTATTAAAACTAACCAAAAACTTTTTATATTCACTTCTTTTTTTCTTAAAAAAGCAAACTGGGCTAACATCATTACAATAAATAAATAAAGTAATGCAGGTGCAAAATAATCTCCTAAATTATCATAAACCATCAACATTATTCCACACATATATGCAAAGCCAAAAACTAAAAAAGGCCATAGTTTTAAAACGTCGAAATCTTGTTTATTTGAAAAACGAATAGCATATAATACTTTCGCAATAGCAAATAAAAGCACTCCAACACCAAATCTAATTTTTGTAGTACCACCAATTAAAAATAAATCTCCAGCTATAAAACATAACAAAGCAATAATGACTATTCCTCTCTTTCTTTTTTCATCTTTATTATTTATAATATAAAATAATAACAAGATTAAAATTAAAAATGTTTTAGTAATGTATCTATAAGGAAAAGCCACTACATTTACTTTGACGTAAGTATCAATTACAAACGCTATTAAATAGAGGATTGAAAAGGAAGTTAAGTTTTTAAATCGTTTATGCATATAATTTTGGGGAATTATAATAACGTAATTTATGCTTTTTTTTTTAATTATTTAATTTTATACTCTAATAATAAACCAGTTACAATAAGATATTGGGCGACCCCATAAGTAAACATTACAAGAAAGTCTTGAAAAATTATTTCATGATAAAATGTTTTTAATACCATAACGGTTTCAGATACTAAAAAAAATAATATCCCTAAAAAAACCATTCTGTAACTATCTACATTAGTTGCATTCTTTCTTAAAAAACTAAATAAAGCAAGAAGTAATGAAACGAAAAAATAAATTAATACTGGTATAAAATAATCTCCTAAATTTTCATAAATGAGTCTAAATATAAATACCATGAATATGAAACAGATGATTAAAAAAGGAATTAATCTATTCACATTAAAATCTTCAAAGTTTGTAAATTTTAAACAATAAAATAGTTTTCCCAAAGAAAATAATAACATTGAAACAATGAAGAACACTTGAGTAGAATAGTCTATGACGAAGATATCACCAATTAAAAAGCTTAATAACCCAAGTAAAACATACAGGGACTTTTTTTTATTAGTTTCCTTATTATTAACCAAATAGAAACCTATTAGAAGAGATAAAACTATGGGCTTAGAAATATATCTATACGGAAAATCTTCTAAGTAAATCTTTACTGCTATATCTATAAATAAGACCGCAGCGAAAAGCACTGAAAAGTATATTTTATTCTTAAACAAACTAATCATCAATTAGGTTTTGGCAGTTTTTTCAATTCATTAAAGGATTACAACTACACAAAATTGTAAAAACAATTAAAAATGTTATTGAAAAAAAACATTAATACACATTTACAAAATTTGATTTTACTATTACAAAACCAAATTTAATTTTACTTTCACTTCTTCTTTTGCTATACTCAAAAGAATCAAACACTAGAGAGAAGCAAATCCTATTTTAAATACTAACGCAACAGTTTTTATATTATGCAAGCACTATTGGCAAATAAATGATCATTCAACTTTTATTAATTCTTGTTTTTCTCTAACTAATCCAGTAATAATTAAATACTGAGATAAAGCATAAATAAAAATTAACACCTCTTGAGGGATGTATTGGTTATTTAAATAGAAATATTTTAAAGCAGCTAAACTATCTACCATAATAAAAGTAGTCATACCAATTGTAACTAATATAAAACTTTCTTTATTGACTTCATCTTTTCTCATTAATGCATATTGACACATAAAAACTGAAGCAAACAAATAAATTAAAACAGGCACCATATAAGCCTCTAAATTATTAAAAACCAAACTCATAACTACAATTATAAGTACAAATATAATAAGAAGATATATTTTTAATAGCTTAGAATTGAATTCTCTTTCATTAGAAAACGAGGCACAAAAAAGAAACTTACCTACAGAGTAAAACAATATCCCTGCAGATGATAAACTTATTCGTTCTTTATAAGAAAAAAATAATTCACCTACGAAAAAGAAAAGCATTGCGATAATAACTAAAAATCTTATTTTTTTCCTAGTTTCTTTACTATTTTGAAAATAATATATAATTAAAGGAATAAGTGTTAAAGGCCTAAACATGTACATATAATCTGTATCATTAGCTAGCAACCTTAGAAATAAACAAATTATTACTATTGCAAAGTAGATGATTGAAAAAGAAGAAACATTTCTAAACAGACTGGTCATAAGTCTTTATTAATAGATTTTGGGTTACAGGTAAATTTATATAAAAATATCTTAATAGAAGTGTTTTGTTTAAACTTTTTAGCTCCAGTTATAACAAACACAAGATCTAAAACCATCTTAAGAGTATCTATAACAAGGTTTTTTTATCTTATTTATAAACAAATACAGAAATTAAAACTTAAACAATCTCTGGGTTTTCTTTTTTCTTTTCTTCTTTTGTAATACCTATGACCGTTAAACAATGAGAAATAGCAAATACAACAACAATTATTGCATCGTTTATATAAGAATTATTAAAGTAAAAAAACTTCAATGCTGGTAGACAATCACCTATAACCATTATCATCATTCCATAAAATACTAATAGATAACTAGAATCATTAACATCATTTTTACGCATTAATGTAAATTGAAGAAGGATAACACTAACAAATAAATAGATTAATATTGGCAAAAACATATTTCCTAAGTTTTCATAGATTAAACTCATAATGCCAATAATGAGTATAAAAATAAAAATGAGAAAAAAGATTAGTCTTTTAATATTAAACTCTTTCTGATTAGAAAAATGTGCTATAAGAAGTACTTTCCCTGCCATATAACAAAAGATACTTTCTGAAGACAATCCTATAGATTCATAGATGGCAATAAATAACTCTCCGAGAAAAAAACAAACTAAAGCTCCTATTACAAATATTTTTCTCAAAAGCTTATTTTCCTTGTTATTAATAATATAAAACATTAATAATGGCAAAATAATAAGCGGTCTTGAAAAGAGGGTATAATGCTCTGGAAAACCAAATAATCGTATAGAAAGATCTATACAAACTATAATAAAATAGAATATAGAAAAATATCTAAAATTTCTTAAAAGTTTTACCATTAACTCTATGTTAAATAGATTTTGAGCTAATTAAATGTATTAAAAAAATAAAGTAAGCTATTCGCGCCTATACTTCTTTGTTTCTTCAAAAACATGCTCTAAAATCGCTTCATCTTCTGCTGTAAATTCAACCTTTCTTCTTTTCATAACCACATTTGCAACCTCAAATGCTTTTTTTGTAAGATATGTTGTAAAACCAGAGTTTCCACCCCAACTATAACTTGGTATAAAATTTCTAGGAAAACCACTACCAAAAACATTAGCATTAACACCTACTATTGTACCTGTATTAAACATCGTATTTATACCACATTTACTATGATCCCCCATCATTAACCCACAAAACTGTAAGCCTGTTTTCGCAAAACGCTCTGTTTCATAATTCCAAAGTTTAACTTCGGCATAATTATTTTTTAAATTAGAAGTATTAGTATCTGCACCAAGATTACACCATTCTCCAATTACCGAATTCCCTAAAAAACCATCATGTCCTTTATTTGAATATCCAAATAGCACACAATTATTAACTTCTCCACCTACTTTAGAAAATGGACCTATCGTTGTTGGTCCATATATCTTCGCTCCAAGTTTTATCGTTGCATTATCACAGAGCGCTAAAGGCCCCCTAATAATTGCTCCTTCCATTATTTCGGCATTAGACCCAATATAAATTGGTCCGCTACTAGCATTCAATGTTACAAATTCTAACTTTGCACCTTCTTCTATAAAAATGTTTTCAGGAGCTATAATATTATTAGAACTGGAAATTGCTTGAGATATTTTACCTTTTTTCAATAATTCAAAATCTTGGCTAATAGCTTCCCCATTTTTAGAAAATATATCCCACGTGTTTTCAATCTTTAAAATAGGTCCATTATACTCAATAGCATCAAACGTATTTAAATCTATATCATCCTGATAATCTTTACTATAAAAGGCTAAAACTTGATCATCATCAAAAATCGCTTCATTATCGTTTAAATTGTTAATTAAAGCTACTAATTCAGGATTTGGAAAGTAAGTACTATTAATTAAAATATTGTCTTCTAACTCAACCATTGGATACTTATCAGATAAATAATCTTCTGTAATAGTAGTCGTGGTAGTTCCTAAATATTTTTCCCACTTTTCTCTAATGGTCAAAATCCCTACCCTAATATCTGCTACTGGTCTTGTATATGTAAATGGAAGTAATTGATTACGAAAAGAGCCATCAAAAAGAATGTAATTCATTTTTAGAATATTTAATTTAAAGTTTAAAGATAAAGTCCTTACTATTTTTAAACCAATCTGTTTTATCTAATCAAATGTAATTTAATTGTAGAAAACAAAAAAGCCTTTCGATAATCGAAAGGCTTTAAATATTATAAAAAACTAAATTTACTTTTTAAATTTAGCATATTTATTTTTGAATTTATCAATACGTCCTGCAGTATCAATAAGTTTAGATTTACCTGTATAAAAAGGATGAGACGTTCTTGAGATTTCCATTTTTATTAATGGATACTCTGTTCCTTCAAATTCTAAAGTCTCACTTGTATTAGCTGTAGACTTAGTTATAAACACGTCATCATTTGACATATCTTTAAATGCTACTAATCTATAATTTTCTGGATGTATATCTTTTCTCATCGCTTTACGCTTTAAATGTATTCTATTTTCGAGGTGCAAATTTAATTAATTTTTACTAATCAACAATACTTTTTCAATATTTTTTTACATACTCTTTTCATATGGCTTCTTATCAAACTTCTAATTTAGAAGGTTTCTGCTTTCTTTTTATAAGATTCTCACTTTCGTGAGAATAAAATGTAACGTTTTTCTATCTTTGGATACTAACATACATAATTAACAAATAAATCAAAAATCATGGAGACTTCAAAACCAACCCCAGGCAAATTTGCAGTAAACTATGGTGTCATATTAGGCGCTATAATGATAGTTATAGCTGTAGTATTATATGCAACAGATATGCTTTTAGAAGGAAAACAATGGCCTATGTATTTATATTACATTCTTTTCCCTACAATAATAATTTTAGGAATTTCTGCTTTTAGAAAACACAATGGGGGGATTTTGAGCCTAAAACAAGCTATAAAAACTGGGTTATCAATCGCTCTTATTAGTGCATTAGTATATGCTGTTTATATTGTAATTTTTAATTATATTATTGATCCTGAATATAATGAACAAATCATAAGAGTGACAGAAGATGCTTTATTAGAGACAGATACTCCACGAGAGATGATAGAGAAACAGATGGAATGGACGCGCAAATTATCTAGCCCAATATTAGGAAGTGTATTTTGGATTGCTATAAGCTTGTTTTTTGGGCTAATTTATTCTTTAATATCTGGTTTGGTAATGAAAAATGAAGAATAATTATATCTTTGATAAAATATTTCAAATAATAAAAAAATAGAAAATGTTAAAAAAGAACAATGCAATTTTACTGCTAATAATGATTTTATCCGTTTTTTCTTGTAAAAAAGAAGATAATATAGATATTGAAAAACAAAACATAACAATTATTGAAAATAATCCAAATTATTTATCACTAGTATATAAAATAAACCAATTTGAATTAAAATTTGACTCTAAAATTAAAAATCAAATAGTTGTTTCTAATTTTAGAATATTCAAAAAAAATGAGTTACTGATTGAAACAAAAAATAATATTGATACAAAAATCCCTTCTTATAAATTAATTACGCACAAAGGTATTATTGAACAAGCTAAAGTTCTAAAAATTCATTCAAATTTAGATTTAATAAATAACTCAAAGAAATTATTCGAATTATTTGCAGAAAAAATTCTATTTGACCAAAACCTTGATAGTTATTCAAATCTAGTTCAATCTATTTTTTATCACAATTCTATATTAGAAATCACAAAAAGAAGTTTTGAGAAAAAGGAAGATTGTGAATGCACTCCCCATCCTGGTTATTTTGTTGATAACAATTCATTTTGGTGTCAAGAAGATTATTTAATAGATGTAAATAGATTTATTGATGTTATAGAAAACAATAACTCTGAAGATCTTATTGATAAAGAAAAAGTTCTTAGTTTCTTACAAAAGAAAAAAAATAGTTCTATTTCAATCGATAACATATCTGTGTTTATGGAGAGTAAACAATCTTTTATGAATAGAGTAGAATCAAGTTTTTCAAAAGCCAACAATACAATTAAATCAATAAACCCTCCTGAAGAATGTGAAGATGGTCAAGGAACTGATCTAGGATGTTGTGGTAATTATTCTGGATGCTGTTGGGTTTGGAGTTATTACTGTCTTGATCATGATATAAGATGTTACACATGTGCTCACTGGCACTGTGGTCCTTCTTGTGTTCCTGAAATAACTATATCTGATGATGCAGATGATAATTGATTAAAAAAAGTAATTTATATTAAGTAGAGGTAATATTTAATAGCCTAGTAATTATAGTTAATGTATGAATATATCAGTAGTTATACCACTACTTAACGAACAAGAATCAATAAAAGAACTACATGATTGGATAGCTAATGTAATGCTATCCAATGATTTTTCTTATGAGATTATATTTATAGACGATGGTAGTACAGATGAATCCTGGAATACCATCGCTCTTCTTTCTAAGAACAGCCCTAATGTAAAAGGCATTCGCTTTCTCAAAAACTTTGGTAAATCTCAAGCACTTCATGCAGGGTTTGCTAAAGCTGAAGGCCAAGTTATTATTACAATGGATGCCGATTTACAAGACAATCCTGAAGAAATCCCTGAATTGTATACCATGATTGTAAATCAAAATTACGATCTAGTATCAGGCTGGAAAAAAAAGCGTTACGATAATAAATTTACTAAAAACTTACCTTCTAAACTTTTTAATTGGGCAGCTAGAAAAACCTCAGGTGTTAAATTGAATGACTTTAACTGTGGTTTAAAAGCATATAGCAATATTGTTGTGAAAAACATAGATGTAAATGGAGAAATGCATCGCTATATTCCTGTTTTAGCAAAAAATGCAGGGTTTACTAAAATTGGAGAGAAAGTCGTTAAACATCAAGCTAGAAAATATGGTGAAACCAAATTTGGAATGGATCGCTTTATAAATGGTTTTTTAGATTTAATAACCATATGGTTTCTTTCTCGCTTTGGAAAAAGTCCTATGCATTTATTTGGAGCCCTAGGAGTTATTATGTTTGCTGTAGGTTTTGGATTCGCACTCTATCTAGGAATAGATAAATTATTATTAAACCAAAGTGGAAGATTAATTACACAACGCCCTCAATTTTACATTGCATTAACTACTATGATTATTGGTACTCAATTTTTCGTTGCTGGTTTTTTAGGCGAAATTATTTTACGCTCTAAAGAAAACCGTAAACGTTATTTAATTAAAGACGAGATTAACCTTGAAAACAGTAATACAAATTAACAAGACCTTAGCTTTAACAAGTTTTCTATTTACGTATTTTTACACGCTATAATTAAACTATGATTTATATTGAACCACAACTTTTGGAACGAGTTAATACATGGCTAACTCCAACTTTTGATCAAGATACACAAGACAATATTAAAGACTTAATCGCTAATAACCCTAAAGCGCTAAAAGAAAGTTTTTACAAAAACTTAGAATTTGGAACAGGTGGCATGAGAGGTGTTATGGGTGTTGGCACTAATCGTATTAATAAATACACATTAGGAAAAAACACGCAAGGCATTAGTGATTATATGCATAAAATGTTTCCTAATGAAAAATTAAAGGTAGCAATAGCTTACGATTGTAGACATAATAGTAAATCATTAGCAAAAGTAGTAGCAAATGTATTTTCTGCTAACGATATTACTGTTTATTTATTCGAAGACTTACGTACTACTCCCGAATTATCTTTTGCAGTAAAACATTTAAATTGTCATTGCGGAATTGTTTTAACAGCTTCCCATAATCCACCTGAATACAATGGTTATAAAGTATATTGGCAAGATGGAGGACAATTAGTACCACCACAAGATGCTGAAATCATTACTATTATTAATACTATTGATTACAGCGATATTAAATTCACTCCAAATGAAGAATTAATAAATTATATAGGTGAAACCGTTGATGATGTATTTATAGAAGCTGCTGTAAAAAATGGAAGCTTTAATACTTCAAAAGAAGCAAAAGATAATTTGAATATTGTTTTTACCTCCCTGCATGGTACATCAATTACAACTATTCCCCAAACATTAGATAAGGCAGGTTATAATAACGTTCATATTGTTGAAGAACAAAGAGAACCAAATGGCGATTTCCCTACTGTAAAATCACCTAATCCAGAAGAGCCAGAAGCACTAAAAATGGCTATGGACTTAGCTGAAAAAGTAAATGCAGATATTGTTATAGGAACAGATCCTGATAGTGATAGACTTGGTGTAGCTGTTCGTAATTTAGAAAATGAGCTTGTTATCCTTAATGGAAATCAAACAATGGTATTAATGACTGACTTTTTAATGAAACAATGGCAGTTAAAAAACAAAATTAAAGGAAAAGAGTTTATTGGCACTACAATTGTCTCTACCCCAATGATGGAAAAACTAGCAAAAAGCTATAATGTAGACTGTAAAATTGGATTAACAGGCTTTAAATGGATTGCTAAAATGATAGAAGACTATCCAAACTTAGATTTTATTGGCGGCGGTGAAGAAAGCTTTGGTTTTATGGTTGGTGATTTTGTAAGAGATAAAGACGCTGTTACCTCTACACTTCTAGCTTGTGAAATAGCTGCGCAAACAAAAGCTGAAGGCAAAACGCTTTATGAGAAACTTATTGATTTATATACACAACATGGTCTTTATAAAGAACGTTTAGTATCACTAACAAAAAAAGGCATTGAAGGTGCGCAAGAAATTAAACAAATGATGATTGATGCTAGAGAAAACCCTTTAAAAATAGTTAATAATTCAAAAGTTATAAAAATAGAAGATTATCAATTATCTACATCTAAGGATACGATTTCTGGAGAAACTTCTAAAATAGATATTCCAAAATCTAATGTACTAATATATTATACAGAAGATGGCAGTAAAATTGCATTAAGACCTAGCGGAACTGAACCTAAAATAAAATTCTACATAAGTGTAAATAACGATTTAGATCGTGCAGAGAGTTTTATGACTATGGAAAGACATTTAGAATCTAAAATTGATGCTATTTTAAAAGATATGAAATTAGCTTAAAAACGAATCAGAAGTAAATTCTGCTAAAATAAAAAAAAGCAGATTAATTAATAAAACAGGTAGACTAACCTAATGAATTACTTAAAGAAAATTTTGGTTTATGCGTTACCATTTAAACGCTATGCTTTTTTAAATATATTTTTTAATATTTTATACGCTCTATTTGGAACATTATCTTTTGTTGTACTTATTCCAATGCTTCAAGTCATTTTTCCTTCAAAAGGAGAAGTTACTATTACTAAAAAACCAATTTATACAACCTTAGACAACTTAAAAGATTTTTTAAGCGATAGTTTTACTTACCAAATACAATTAATAGCTCAAGACGATAAACTTAAAGCTTTAACTATTGTAATTATTCTAGTTATTGCGACCTTTTTATTCAAAAATATTTTCAATTATATCGCATTATATTTTGGAACCTACTTAAGAAACGGAATCTTAAAAAACCTAAGAGATACATTATATAAAAGAGTTTTAGATTTACCAGTGTCGTTTTTTTCAGAAAAAAGAAAAGGAGATATTATGGCACGAATTGCTAGCGATGTTGGCGAAGTTCAGAACTCATTCTTATCTGTTTTACAAATTATAGTGAGAGAGCCTCTTACTATAATTTTTTCGATAATTGCCATGTTAATTATAAGTCCTAAATTAACGATATTCATTTTTATCTTTCTTCCAGTTGCTGGTTTTATAATTGCTGCTATAGCCAAGCGTTTAAGACAACAATCTTCAGATGTTCAAGTAGAACAAGGCATATTTCTATCTCTAGTAGAAGAAACATTAAATGGCTTAAAAATAATTAAAGGTTTTAATGCTCAAAACATATTCTATAGGAAATTTAAAGAATCAACATCACGATTCTTTGAGTTTTCAAATAAAATGATGCATAGACAAAACATAGCGACGCCTCTAAGTGAGTTTTTAGGTATCGTAACTATAGCTTTTTTATTATGGTATGGAGGAAATATGGTTATTTCTGAAACCATTAAAGCAGAATCTTTTTTAGCCTTTATGGGATTAGCATATAACATACTAACACCTATTAAATCTTTAAGTAAGGCAAATAATAGTGTGAAAAGAGGTGATGCAGCTGCAGAGCGTGTTCTAGAAATTATAGATTCTAAAGATTCATTAGAAGACAAAAAAGATGCAATTGTAAAAGACCAATTCGATTCAGAAATAAAATTTGAAAACATTTCATTTAAATATCAAGATGACTATGTTTTAAAGAACTTCTCTTTAACAGTTCCAAAAGGAAAAACAGTTGCACTTGTAGGGCAATCTGGTAGTGGTAAATCTACTATAGCAAACTTAATAACACGTTTTTATGACGTTAATAAAGGCGCTATTTTATTAGATGGTTTAGATATTCGAGATTTAACAACAAATTCTTTGCGAAAACAATTAGGTATTGTAACTCAAGATGCGATTCTTTTTAATGAAAGCATAAAGAATAACATGAAGTTACTTGTTGATGAAAATGTTACTGACGAGGCAATTATTGAAGCACTAAAAATAGCAAATGCATGGGAATTTGTTAAAGATTTGCCTGAAGGTATAAATACCAACATTGGAGACGCAGGTAATAAACTATCTGGAGGCCAAAAACAACGTTTAAGTATTGCTAGAGCTGTTTTAAAGAATCCTCCAATTATGATACTGGATGAAGCAACTTCAGCACTAGATACAGAAAGTGAACGTTTAGTTCAAGTTGCTCTTGAAAATATGATGAAAAATAGAACTTCAGTTGTTATTGCTCATCGATTATCTACAATTCAAAATGCAGATCAGATTGTAGTAATGCAAAAAGGAGAAATTATAGAACAAGGAAAACATAATGAACTTATTGCTAAAAATGGCATGTACAGAAAATTAGTAGAGATGCAAAGTTTTGAATAATAACGTAAAAAAAGGTTTTGAAGCAAAAAAAGGATCAACTTATTTAGTTGATCCTTTTTTTTGTTCTTGTTAGATTTGGGGAAAACTAACAATAATTAAGTAGGTTTTATTTTTTAAATAGACTTGGGGCAAAAAAAGCTATTTAAGTTCGTTTCTATGGTGTAAATCTATAATTAATATTCCTAACCTGCAAATTTTTTTTGCATTTCATCATTCGATTTATGTATTTCATCGAAAATATTAAACATAAAACACTGAATATCAGATGTTTATTTTTTATAAAAAATTTAACAATATTAAAACAATAAAGAAATAATCTATACGCCTTATCGTTGAACTGATCAGGATAACTATTCAACCTTATTAAAATATAGCGTTTTGTATCAACACGCTATAACTTAAAAAGAAATAGAGACAGGAAGATATTTTAAGTTAAAATAATGAACTCGTTTAAACTTTTTAGATTTAAGCGAAAATTAGTCATTTTGGATTTGGTTGACGGCTTTTTTGAATTGCATAGCATCGCTACGGAATGAAAAGAAGGCTAAAACCAGATACAAAAGAACAATTTTTTAGCAAATTGAAAAAAGTTTAAACGAGTTCAAAAAACCTATAGAAATCTAGAGTCTATTAATTATCAATGCAGATTAAACCTTTTTCTTAACTTAGAGTCAAATAAAGAAAAAAGAGCTTTTTTGACAGAAGAAAAACGATTAATAGAGCAATTACAATCTAATGAGAATAATAACACTGCCTTTAAGGAGCTAATTACACTTTATAAAGAACGTTTATATTGGCATATTAGAAATATAGTAAAGTCTCATGATGACACAGATGATGTACTACAAAATACATTTATAAAAGTACATCGTAACATTAAAAATTTTAAAGGAGATAGTAAGCTATATTCATGGCTGTACCGAATTGCAACAAATGAAGCAATTACACATATAAATAAAAATGCCAAACGCCTACAAATAAGCAATGAAGAAGTTAAAAATTTAGCAATAAATAATTTAGTAGCCGATGTTTATTTTGAAGGAGAAGAAATACAATTAAAATTACAAAAAGCACTTACTACATTACCAGAAAAGCAACAATTAGTTTTTAATATGAAATACTTTCAATATTTAAAATATAAAGAGATCTCAGAAATTTTAGAAACTAGTGAAGGCGCACTTAAAGCTTCATATCACATCGCAGTAAAGAAAATTGAAGCTTATTTAAAAGCAAATTAAACCTTTTAATACATATATAGTCTTATAAGAGAACAATTTATAATGAAAGAATTAAACCAAATAAAAAAATCGGGCTTTAAAACTCCTGAAAACTATTTTAACGATTTAGAAGATCATCTTTTAAGCAATATTAAACTCAGTGAAAAAATTGAAGCGTCTGGTTTTAAAATACCAGAAAACTATTTAGAAACAATTGAAGATAATATTCTTAAAAAAACGCATAATACATCATCAAAAGTAATAGTCTTTAAAAGAAATTACTTGTATGCTATTTCTAGTATTGCTGCTGCTGTTTTATTATTAATTTCTCTAAACCTTTCTAAATCATCTACAACAACTATAGATCTTGTAGACAACGAAGCAATAGAGAACTATATTCTAGAAGAATTTGAAACTGACGAATTAGCGAGTTTGTTTGATGACAATGAATTATTAGAAACCGATTTTATAAATTTTGAATTAACGAATACTTTAATAGAATCTACGATAGAAAACGGTGACGACCTTGAACTCTATAATTCTATTGATTTAAATAATTTTTAAAACTTAAAGAAAATGAAGAAGACACGTATCCTAATTATCGTAATTTTTATTTCTGCAACTGTTTTTGCTCAACATAAAAAACCTAATAGAGAAAAGATGGACGCTCTAAGAATTGCGCACATTACAAGTAATTTAGATTTAACACAAAGTGAAGCTCAAGCTTTTTGGCCTGTTTATAATGAAAATGAAAATAATCGCAGGCAATTTAGAGAAGCGAAAAAGCTAAATCATGATGAAATTATTAATCTTACTGATGCCGAAGCCGAAATTCATTTAAAAAAAATGATGGCTCTTGAAGAGCAAAAAGAAAAACAAGAAAAACTCTATTTAAAAAAACTAATAAAAGTATTACCTGCTAAAAAGATACTATTATTAAAAAATTCAGACCATTCGTTTAGACGTAAGGTTTTAGAACAATTAAGACAAAGGCGAAATACAGAACGTAAAGAACGATCTGAAAAAATGAAAGACAAACGCAGCGAGATCGTTAAAGAACGAAAAGAAAAAATAGAAGAGCTAAAAAATAAAAGAAAAGAGAAAGTTGAAGAACTAAAAAAATCTAAGAAATAATTAATCGCTCAATTATAAAATAAACAAGGGCTATTTTTTTTGTAGCCCTTACTTTATTTAAATTATCTAAATACGAGTTTACTAATTCTTCCTTTTCCTGCAGCATAAGCACTACTATCATTAAGAAATCTTAAAGTATAGTAGCTTTCATCACTTAGATGATTCCAAGTTGCTCCTGAATCATTAGAAATATCAATTCCCTTAAAACCTATAGCGACTAACGATTTCGCATTACTATTCGGAACATACTGTACACAACTTCTATAACCAGGGTTTTCATTTTCCGCAATCAATTGCCAAGTTTTACCGCCATCTCTAGTTCTTATTTTATTAGCTGTATTATCCTCTGGTTTGGTATAATCACCTCCAATAGCAAAACCATTTAATTCATCATAAAAATCAATAGAATATATTCCTGTTGTTGAGATTCCTTGTACAATGGGCGTCTCAAAAACTTTCCAGGTTTTACCTTTATCTGGTGAATATAATATTCTACTTGCCTTCCCTCCTGTTGCTACCCAAGTTTTATCTCCTATAATTTTAATATTAGTGTCACTAGCTGCAAAAGCCGCTTCTCCTTCTTTTGCTTTTGGTAAATCGTCGCAAGACAATTTATTCCAAGTATTACCACTATCTCGTGTAATTATTACACTCAAACAGTCATCAGTTGGGTCTCCAATAGCAATACCTTCTTGGTCGTTCCAAAATTCCATTGAATCGTAAAATGCTTTTGGATGATTTTCAGTATAAACGGGCACTACTCCAAAATCACTACTTTTAAATAAAAAAGCAGGAGCACCAATACTTAACAAAAAACCGGCTTTAGATGTTACTGCTACCGAACGAAAATTAGCTACAAAAGTATCAACCTTAACAGTGTATGGAGTAATCGATATTTCATTTTTTTTGTCTGACAAATTAGTTCCTATCACACCTATTCGTCCATCAGACGTCCCAATAAAAGCTTGCTCATTTTTCAAAAGTTCTAAAGCTCTTACATTCAAAGTAGAATCTTGTATAAGTGTTTCAATTTCTACACTAGAAAAGTTTCTAAGCACAAAATCTGTTTCTTTTTTTGAAGCCTCATTTTTACATGAAGCAAATAGAGATACGATAAATAAAAGAGTAACAAGGTGTTTCATAATCATGAATATATTTCTATAAAAATAGAAAAGCTTCACGTTAATATCGTAAAGCTTTTAAAAATTAATCAAAAAAATGTTATCAGAAATCAATTTGCATTCTCTTGTTGTGTTCTGTATTTTTTTTGTTAGCCATAAAAGAAATACAAGTCACAAGTAATTTTAATTCAATCTCATCAATTAACTGGCTATAAGTGTTTTCTTTATTCTGTTTTAAGTTTTCCATAAAATGATTGTGTTTCATTAATTTATTTTGAATTGCTGCGATTAAGCAAATAAATCAACAAATAAAACGTAACTTTGCACGCTGAATTAAAACCCTAAAAAGTAAGTTTTAATTCGTTAAATATTGAAAATGAGACTACACAGAAATTTATGTTTTGCAACTGTTGATGGGTTGCTACAAATCTTTAACGAAGGCATGTATGCTGATAAAGTGGTGCAACAATTGTTGAAACGCGATAAACGTTGGGGAAGCCGAGATCGTGGTTTTGTAGCCGAAACAACCTATGATATTGTAAGATGGAAACGCTTATATGCAGAAATTGCAAGTGTAAAAGAGCCTTTTAATAGAGATGAAATCTGGCGTATGTTTGCAGTTTGGGCAACTTTAAAAGGGATAAAACTTCCAGATTGGAAGTATTTCGAAGGGACACCAACTCGAAAAATAAAAGGTCGTTTTGATGAATTATCTAACACCAGAAAAATTAAAGAATCAATCCCAGATTGGTTAGACGAGTTAGCCGCCAAAGAACTAGGAGAATCTCTATGGTCTAAGGAAATAACAGCATTAAATGAACAAGCTAGTGTTATATTAAGAGTAAATACACTTAAAACAACCAAAGAAGACCTTCAAGCTATTTTATTTGATTTAGATATTGAAACGGAATCGATTAAAAACTATCCTGATGCACTAAAATTACGAGAGCGCACCAATGTTTTCGCTACTGAAGCATTCAAAAAAGGATACTTTGAAGTTCAAGATGCTTCTTCTCAACTTGTAGCCGATTTTCTAGACGTAAAACCAGGCATGAAAGTTGTAGATACTTGTGCAGGAGCTGGGGGCAAAACATTGCATTTAGCTGCCTTAATGGAAAACAAAGGACAAGTTATTGCCATGGATATTTATGAAAATAAATTAAAAGAATTAAAACGCCGAGCAAAACGTGCTGGTGCTCATAATATAGAAATGCGAGTTATAGACTCTACAAAGCCAATAAAAAAACTTTATGATAAAGCAGATCGTGTTTTAATTGATGCACCATGTTCCGGTTTAGGGGTTTTAAGACGTAATCCAGATGCAAAATGGAAACTACAACCTGAATTTATAGAAAAAATAAAAAACACTCAAGTTGAGATTTTAAGCAATTATTCTAGAATGGTAAAGCCAGGAGGTCAGTTAGTATATGCGACTTGTAGTATTTTATCGTCAGAGAACGAGAAACAGGTTAAAATTTTCTTAGATTCAAATAAAGAGTTTACTTTTATTAAAGAAAGAAAAATTTTAGCTCATAAATCTGGATATGATGGATTTTATATGGCTTTACTAAAAAGAGAAATACCTAATTAAAATTGATTGTTATGAAACACCTTTACTCCTTTTTATTATTAACCATTGTAAGCCTTAATTGTGTTTTTGCACAGTTAAATCCACCTACAGACTTACAAGCCTATTATAGTGGCGTCGATTTTACCCAAACGGGAATTCCTTTATTTGATGATTTAGCGGTTAAAACTATTACCAAGCATACTAATGAATTAACGTATACACCTGGAATTTGGAATGCTAGTAAAAATACAGATGAAGACCCTAATAATTCCAATAACGTTTTACTTATATATGGCTATAATGATAGTGACGGTAATAACGTTACAGATAGAACCAGAAGTAAAAATTTAAATGGAGGTAGTAATGGGACCGATTGGAATAGAGAACATACGTTTCCAAGATCTAGAGCCGTACCCGTTTTAGATGATGAAGGGAGAGATGGACCTCCTTACGCCGATGGTCACAACCTTAGACCATCTGACGTGCAAATGAACTCTAATCGTGGTAGCAGAAAATTTGCATCGGGTTCTGGAAACGCAGGAAATGTAGGAAGTAATTGGTATCCTGGTGATGAGTGGAAAGGTGATGCTGCAAGAATATTACTATATATGTATTTAAGATATGGTGACCAGTGTAAGCCCAGATTTGCTTCATCGGGAACAACGAATAGTGTCGACTCAAATATGATTAATATTCTATTAGAATGGAATGCACAAGACCCTGTTTCAGACATCGAAGACAATAGAAATGCATATCACGATTCTAATGATAATTTTGCGCAAGGAAATAGAAACCCTTTTATAGATAACCCTTTCATAGCAACAGTAATTTGGGGAGGAACACCAGCAGAAAATCGTTGGGGAACACAACCACCACCAGATACAGAAGATCCAACAGATCCTACAGCATTAAGTGCTTCTAATCCTAGCTATAATACTGTAGATTTATCTTGGACTGCCTCTACAGATAATATTGGAGTAACTGGTTATGATGTATATGTAGATGGTACTTTTTATATTTCTACCAGTGCTAGTACGACTTACACTGTAACAGGATTAACAGCTGAAACAACATATTCTTTTTCTATTCTTGCTAAAGATGCTGCTGGTAATACTTCCAATTTAAGTAATACAGCTAATGAAACCACTTTAGAAGCTCCAAATTTTTGTGCAAACGAATCCTTTATAAACATACCTGCAAGTAATGCAAGTTACTTAACAAGAACTTGGACTGGTGATGATGGTGGTATATGGACTGCTACTGAAGCTCGTACAGATAGAACTATTACAGGAAAAGCAATTACATTAGATAGCCGTGGAGCAGATAATGGTACATTAACATCAGCGACTATATCTGGCGGAATAGAAAGTTTAACTGTTTCTACTAAAAAAGAATTTACTGCAGGACCAGCATCTGGGACATTAAATCTCTATATTAATGGAGTTTTAAAAGGAACTATTCCTTACTCTGAATCTGTTACTACAACTACAATAGACAGTATTAATGAAGAAGGCAATATAACTATAGTTATTAATGAAGATAGCTCAGATAATAGAGTTTCTATTGATGATCTTTTTTGGACCTGTTATAGCACTTTAAGTAATGATGAGTATAAATTAGATACCGTTTCTATATATCCAAACCCAGTAAAAGGAAACTCTATTACTATTAAATCTAAAGTAAGTTTAGATTATACCATATTTGATATTCTGGGCAAAAGAATATTGCAAGGCCAAATAAGTACTTCTAAAAATAATATTTCGGTAGCTTCTCTTAATAAAGGCGTTTATATTGTTCAACTTAAATCGGATACAGGTCGTGTCTCTAAAAAATTAATTAAAAGGTAAAATTATTACTACACGAATAATCTAAATATTAGTTTTCACATCTAATACTTATTTTTTTACTAATTAGATATTGTTACTTTTAAATAACGACAAAACCCTCATATTCATGAGGGTTTTGTCGTAAATGACCATAAAATCGAAAATAATTAACCAATGAGCATTATTCTCAAATACCACCTTACCTCACTAATTTTCGTTGTTTTATATTCATTTTTCAGAAAGTGTTTTAATTTACACCAATTCTTGTTTGAAATTATTGTAAAATAAAATGCTTATTTTTTTCTTTATATGAATTATAAAAATAAGACATGACCGCCTGTACTGAGCGAAGTCCAAGTATAGTTACGCTTTCTTTTTTAATAAAATAGAAAGTAAAAAAGAACGTTTTATTGCGGTTATTTAAAATGAGAAATGGTATTAGATATGATTTGAAAATATTTAAAAAAAAGGAGTTCTTCTAGCATCGCGATACAACTATTACTTATATCTGCGGCATCAAAAAACAATAAATTAAAGATGTAGAAAATAAGATGGATATCCTATTCGTCTTTATTTAATCAATAATTAGTTTACACCATTTACATTAAAATACAAATATGGAGGCCTTTTAATAATTTCACTTAATATTAAGAAAGTTTACAATTAAAATACGATCTTTAACCAAGTTAAGTTTTTCAGTTTTGATTCTGATCTCTTAATTTTGGATCATTTAATAACAGAGTTATTTTAATATAAAATCTTCCTTAATATTAAGTTAATGAATATTACTTTTCTAAAAAAGTATCTATAACTTAATATGACATATTAAAATAATTGACAGTTTATACCTTATATGAAATATATTTTCTTTTTAATAAGTTCTTGCCTTTTTCTAACAATGAGCAGCCAATCTCAAAACACTATTAAAACAGACGACTTAATCCTTGATTTAGAAATAAAAATTAAAAACGAAAAAAAATATTATAAGAAAGTAATGCATTTCTATGATCTAGCAGAAATTCAGAGAAATAAAAGAAAGTTTGATGATGCAAAAAAAACATACAAAACGCTTCTCGAATTAGTTCAGTCTAAAAACGATACGCTTAATATGGGCAAAACGTTATTTCACTTACTAGAAACAGGCGAAAATAAAAACGGCATGGCTTATGCCGAGCTATTAGAGTCGTTGTATGAAAATAAACGAAATATAAATTATTATTATCTTGGGATGGCTAAGTATGAAAAAGCTTTTGAATTCAAACAATTACAAAAAGATAATGAAGCACTAGAAAATTCATTT
>CALGLR010000078.1 GCA_937959395.1 uncultured Flavobacteriaceae bacterium
CGCATTGATTTCCTCGATAAAATAATGTATTTTTAGTATTCAAATCTGGGTGGTTTTTAAAAGTGAGATATTTGATCTTAGATACTTAAATATAACGCTTTACACTCAGATTTCTTTTATTTCAATGAATTTTTCGGGTTAGGTTTATTTAAGTAATAGATTCCTGCCTGCGCAGGAATGGCAGCTTGTTTGTGTATAGGGTTTTAGAAAAAATTATGATTCATATACTATATGATGAGATTCCTTCCTTCGAAGGAATTTAGTCCAATTTATCAGTTAACTTTTTAAATACTCTTTTAGGATCTTTGCCTTCATAAAGTATAGCGTAAACGGCTTCAATTATGGGCATGCGCGTTTTTTTCTTGTTTTTTTGGTTAATTAAATAAGCACTTTTGGCAGCATAATATCCTTCAGCAACCATATTCATTTCCATTTGCGCACTTTTTACAGTATATCCTTTACCAATCATATTTCCAAACATACGATTACGAGAAAAAACGGAATAACCAGTAACCAATAAATCTCCTAAATAAGCCGAATTATTTATATTACGTTTCATTTTATGCACCTTCTTAATAAAACGCTTCATTTCTCTAATGGCATTACTCATTAATACGCTTTGGAAATTATCTCCATAACCTAAACCATGAGCAATCCCCGCAGCTATTGCATAAATATTTTTGAGCATTACAGCATATTCTATTCCAATAATATCGTCGCTAATTTTAGTTTTAATATAATCGCTAGATAATACATCTGCTATGTTTTGCGCATTTTTAGCATTTGCACAAGAAATAGTAAGGTAAGATAAACGTTCAAGTGCGACTTCTTCAGCATGGCATGGTCCTGCTATTACTGCGATGCTTTCAAAAGGAATATCATTATGTTCATGCAAGTGTTCTCCTAGCATTAATCCCGATTCAGGAAGAATGCCTTTTATAGCAGAAACTGCAATCTTATCTTTAAGGTTTGCTGTTATTTTTTCAATTTCGGCATGAATAAAGGCAGAAGGAATTACAAATATTAAAACATCGGCATAGTTCGCCATTTCATTAATATCGTTACTTAATTTTAATTGTTCTAAATGAAATTCTACCGAACTTAAATAACTAGGGTTATGTTGCTCTTTTATAAGATGCTCTTTAGTATAAACACTACGCATATACCAACCTACTTCATCTAAGTTTTCGCATAGCATTTTAACAATAGCAGTAGCCCAACTTCCTGAACCGAAAACAGCATATTTAAGATTAGTATTCATTAACATCTAAAAATTAGTGAACCTCAAAAATACATAAAATTTAAGAGAGATTTTTTTTAAAAAACCACTAAATGAAAATATTTAAAACATTGATAAACAATGTTTTATTGTTTTTGGCATACCTTTTGAAATCCTTTTTCTATCAATCCTTAAAACGAAATCATTATGAAGACAATTAAACTATTTTTAATATTCACTCTAATTGCCACATTATTCACTTCCTGTTATAGAGAAGTTATTGTAGACGATTATGATAATGTACAGCCGCCAGTAGGTATTTCTTTAGAGCGCTTATTAAGTTCTCACGAATTATGGTACGTAGACATAAACCAAACTATTGGTTATGGTCAAACCCCTTTTTTACAAAAAGCCTTTACAGTATCGTTTAGAAATGGTGTGCTATTTGCAAATAATAATTTGGTAGGAATAGGAAGTCAAGGAAACGGTTATGGTATTTCTATTGGTTATTACGACACTCACAATATGATTTTAGATACAGATCATGATTTGGATGGAATTGGTAGTTTTGATGTTTATCAAATAGACAATAATACTATCGAGTTATACAATCCTTATAATGACACATCATATTTCTTACATGGTTACCAACGTTCTACGTTTGATTACGATTTAGTGTTCTATAACAACATTCATTATTTTATGCAAGAATACGAAGCATGGGAAAAAACATATACCAGCGATTATGGTGTTTTAAATGAATTTGATAACGAAAATTTCTTGCAATTTTTAGCAGGTGGGAACGATGTCACATTTAGAAGCTCTCAAGATCTAGTAGGAACTAATCCTAATAACATTATATGGGATTTTATAGGGAACTATGGAGTAAGTGATATTAATGGTAATATGTACTTAAAAACTTTAACATTAGATTATGACTTCTTCGATAATGAATATTTCGAATTGAGCGTTATAAATGATAGAACAGTAGAGTTACATCATGCTGCTTCTGGAACAGTTTACGAGTTTACCGGTAGAGGATACATTCAGTATTTAAAAACGGGGACAACTTTAGATCGATCTAAAAAATCTGGAGATAAAATGCGTAAACAACGTACAGATAAAAAAGAGAACCCTCGTGCAAATACGAGAGTTTAATAAAATATAAAATATTTTTTTGGTTAGTTAGATAGAAACGGCTTGAAGAGAAATCTTCAAGCCGTTTCTTTTTGTCTCTAAAAATTGTAATTCAAAAAGATTTTTGTCAACTTTACAACACAAATTATAAAATCAAAATTAAACAACACATTATGGGATTATTTTCATTTATTAAAAATGCTGGAGCCAAAGTTTTTGGAATAGGAAAAACAACTGAAGAAGAAGCCGCTGAGGTAAGTGCTAAAGCTGCAGCTGAAGAATTAAGGTTAGAAGAACTAGCAGCTAGAAGTTTAGAAGAAACAATTCGCGATTTAGAATTACAAGTTGAAGGATTAAGTGTTCTTGTAGATGATGATTCGGCTACGATTTCTGGATTGGCTTTCGACCAAGCTACACGTGAAAAAGTAATATTAGTAGTAGGTAACAGTGATGGGATTGCAACTGTAGACGACCAAATGACAGTTGAAAACATTGAACCAGAAGCACAGTTTCATACTGTAGTTAGTGGAGATACTTTAGGAAAAATTGCTAAAACATACTACGGTAATGCAATGAAATATCCTGTAATCTTCGATGCAAATAAGCCAATGCTATCTCACCCAGATAAAATTTATCCCGGCCAAGTATTACGTATCCCTGCTTTAGATTAGGTAATACTCTTCAAACGAAAATTTTTTATAAAATTAAATTAAGCTAGAATATTCATTTATTCTGGCTTTTTCTTTTTTAACATCTAAATGTCTTAATGATGTCGTATATAATAATCTAAATATCAATCTATTATGAGAAAAATAATTTTATTAGTGTTAATGTATGTTATCGTATTTAGTGTTAGCGCTCAAGAGCCTTACTCAAAAGAAACAGTAGATAGAGGGCTTTGGATTAGAGTCGACGCAAATGGGAAAGATGTTAATATTAATGGAAAAATGAACACTGCTATTAGTTTCATTGAAGAGCAGAATACTGCTAATGTAAATGCCAATCCCTGGGTTGGTGTTAATTTACAACTTACTTGGGGTCAGCTGCACAATGGCAACAATTATGATCAAGGTATTGCGCTTATTGAAGCAGCATTAGACATCGCCGAAAACGAAAACATTTTTGTACAATTAAATATTGCTGATAAGTACCAAAGTAGTTTAACGAATTGCGGTTGCGATGGTAACACTTGTGTAGACGATTATTATCTAGGTTCCACTCCAAATATAAAGGATAGCATTCTTAACCGATTAGAGCATCAAGATTTTGATGAATTTAAAGCAGAATCCAATGCGACACCCTCCAATCCTATAATCTGTAATAACAGCGACCCTAAAGAAAATGAATATTATGAAGCTTATCATATTTCAGATTATAGGTACGCTAGACAGCAGTATGTAGATGAAAAAAATAGGTTTCTTAGAAAATATTTTAGTTCAAGATGGAATGGTGATGTAAAAAGAGAATGGCGGCAGTTTTGGAAGAAACTAGGGGGAGAAATTGGAGATCACCCAGCTTTACATTCTATAATTACACCCGAAAGCTCTAATAGTTTTGATGCTGTGAAGAATGAGATTCTTCAGTCTAATACTAACATCGTAAATCCAGATAACCTCTTTAATTACCCTGGTGGAAGACAATATGTTTCTTATTTAGCTTATAATTCGGTTAAATTAAGAGAATTCTTTCCTGCTAATGTGTTAATTATTAATAATACAAACTGGATTTTTCCAAATGAAAAGCTAGACGGGAACTTTTACCAAGAAGACGTAGCGAATAAGTATTTAAATCAAAATTTGGTTTTAAAAAACAATAATGAAGAAGAAACTATTGGGTGGTGCTCTCAGGATATTGTACTTTCTGGTTCTCGAGTTAACGCATATAATACAAGAGGTGTGTATGAGCAAATGAAGCGATTCCCAAAGAAATTACGTTTTGGATTGGTAACTGGTGAAACTAGAATTAGTGATGTAGATTCTGCTAAAATACCTAGTGAAGTTCTAAAGAAAACGAACGATTTAGGTTTGTCTAACCTTATATTTATTTCAAAAGGGAATGCTGCTGGTTATTTAGATTTAATACAACAATCAAAACCAGGTGATTATCCTTTTATGTTAGATGCAACAACAAATAATGTGTCTTATTTTATTACTAATAGAATTACAGGGGCTCGTTTAAAATTAAAAGATAATCAAAATGATCTTACTGTAACTAATTCTAATGATGTAAGTGATAGTGCAAAGTGGAAAATGGTATATGAGAATAGAGACGGTTATGATAATAGTAGCTTTCAATTATTTAATCAAAAAACTGGAGAGATTATTAGATACAGCACTGGAGGGAATTTAGCAGGTAAAATAGTAAAAGATAATAATACATCCATAAAATGGAAAACAACGTTTTGGAAGAAAGTTCCAGCTATAAGAGATGGTTATTTTTATTTAGAAAACCTTAAAAGCGAAAAAATTTTAAAACACGATAACGTAAATAATGAATTGATTCAAGCTAGTGGAATAGGTGGGAAATCTGAATGGTTTTTCGAAGATTCATCAATGAGTTCAAGACATGCTATAACTAAAGAAACATCACAGATAACAACTAATAAAAGAATACTAATATATCCTAATCCAACTACTCATAATATTAAAATACGTAAAAATGAGGATGGAGAAATTCTTATGTATTCTATAAATGGACAATTAATAAAATCATATCCTGAAAATGAAGACACGATTAATGTGAGTTCGCTAAAGAATGGTATCTATTTTATAAAGGTTAACGGTAACATTGGTAAATTTGTGAAGCAATAAAACTGAACTTTTCAGACAGCCTCTTTCCTTTTAATAAAAAAATAAGTAAAGTTGTAGTTCGTCGAAAAAATGATTTTAAAAGATCTAAAATCAAAATAAGTACGTAATTTAAATTACTTAACCCCAAACACTTAAACTAGCATGAAAAATTTTTATTACTTAGCCGTTGTCTTATTTAGTATAATGATAACTAGCTGTAGTGTGGATCACACTAATGAAACATTAACAATTACTGAAGCAGAAAAACAAAATTTAAACGATCTCTTCGACCGCTCTTCTTTTGGAGAAGATGAGGAAGAAGATGAATCGTGTATTACTGTTAATTTAATTGCAGGTCAAAACCATGTCGCAGGAACAGTTACTGTAGATATTATAGATGGTAATTTTGTAATTACGTATTCAACTAACGAAGATTGGTTAATTTATGGAACACATTTAAGCATTAATAATTGTGAAAATGACGATTTCCCAACTACAGGTTCTGGAAACCCTAAAGTGGGTCATTTTGAATATAGCACAGATAGTGATAGTGGAGTAACAGAAGTTGTGTATATAATTGATGCAAGCGATTTTGAAGATCGTTTTTGTTTTGCTGCACATGCAAATGTTACAGGACCTACAGGAGGAGAATCTGCTTGGGCTGAAGGTGAAGATTTTCCAGGAAAAAATTGGGCGATGTATGTAGAGGGATCTATTTTAGATTGCGATACAGAAGATCCAGATGACGAAGATCCTAAGAAATAATAATCTTAGACTTATAGAAATATAATAGTTAACGCCAACTTGAAAAGTTGGCGTTTTTTAAATCAATTTTAGGAAAGTAAGATAGCAATTACTCATTGATCATACAGTTCATTAGAATAATTTATTGTTTAACTATTTTTCTTGAATAGATTTTTTCACCTTCTTTTATTTGTAATATATAAATTCCTGAATTAAAATTCAATAAATCTAATGAAGCTTGTTTATTTATTGTTTCTTTATGTATTTTTTTTCCAAGAGTTGAATATATCGTAATTTCTTTTGGAGAATCGTTTAAAGTGTTAATATTAAGAATATTTGTTGTAGGGTTAGGATAAATATTAAAATTATTAGAAAAAGTAGTATCATCTGTACTTAAGGTGGACCCATAAAAAATCTTAAGATCATCAACCGCAACGGCTTCTCCTCCTCCAAGTTCTATTTGAATGCCAAAAATAGTTCCATTTGTAATATCTGGAGGTAAATTAAATTCAACTTCTTCCCAAACATCTGTAGCTGATAATTCTGGTTCTATTATCCAATCTGAGCTGGCTCCTCCTATTATTAATTTAAGAGACGTATCTCCCCAATTAATTGTAGATGATTTAAAATATTTGAATTTAAATTTAATTTGATCGGTAATTGAAGACAGATCTATAGTAAATATATCTTTAGTAATTGTTTGATTAAACCCACCGCAAGGTGCTTCAGGGTTTAACGATAAAAAATTTGTGCTATTGAGGCTAAAATCTACTCTAGCGCTATTATGGTTTATTGCAGTAGTAAACCCAGATTCTTCACATTGAGAAGGCCCTCTTAAAACGGGTTGATTATTCCATACGGTTTCAAAATTTACTAATGATTCTTTTTCAAAATCTTCTAGATACAATATCGTTTCTTGAGAGAAAGCTAAGAAGTTAAATATTAGAAAGATTGAAGAAAGTATTATTTTTTTCATTTTTATATAGTTTTAAGATTAATTAATAACTCAAAAATAGAACTTAGAATATTCTATTTATTCGCTTTTATTTATTCGGTATTAACTATCAGTAAAACGGTGAAAACTGTTTATTATATGGAGATTATTGACTACAATTTCCTTGGATAATTTCTGCTTCTGTTGGGTTAAATCCATTATTAGCAATATCTACAGTACCTGCATTATATTCTCCAGAAGTAAATAATGGCTGTAACGCACAAAAATCTGTTATATTTGGAGTATTGTAAATATTTATTACTCCTGTTACTTTATTTAAGTTATTAAGACCTTCTAGTGTTGTTAAATTTGTATTGATAATGATTAGGTCTCCTAAAACTTCATTTAAATCAATAAGACCAGTTAAAGATGTAATATTATCACTTATGGTTAAGTTTCCAACTATCCTATTGTATTTTGATTCAGAAAACAGATCTAATTCTTCTTGTGATGTAATTATTACATTATCATTGAATGATTTAACTTCTTTAAAAAGCTCATCATCATCTCTACAACTAAAAGCTGTAAATATAATAAGTGCATAAATAATTACTTTTTTTAACATCATTTTTATAATTTAATCATTTTAACAGTGCATCCATTAAATCTTCTTTCTTTCGTCTAGAAACTTCTAATTTAGAATTGTCAGTTAATAAGACATACCCTCCATCTTCTTTTAAATATTTTCTAATATAGTTAAGGTTAACTAAATACTTTTGATGAATTCTTAAAAATCTATTTTCTGACAATAATTGTTCGTAAAACTTTAATGTTTTTGTAGAGGTTATACGTTGTTGGTTTTTAATGTATATATCTGTATAGTTCTTATCTGATTTTAAATATAAAATCTCATCTAATTCTAGAAAATGCATTTCATTGGTAGAATTTATTACAATTTTATTATTATTAATTGTTCTGGCGATCTTTAATTGCTTGTTAGAGATATTAGTAATATTTGTTTTGTAACGCTCTATAGCTTCTACAAATTCTTTAGGATTTATTGGTTTTAATAAATAATCTATGGCAGAATATTTAAACGCTTTAATAGCATATTCATCATAAGCTGTAGTAAATATAATTCCAAAATCCTTATCTTCTATAGCTTCTAAAACATTGAAGCCAGTACCATCTCCTAAATTAATATCTAATATTGCTAAGTCAAATTTTGAAGTCTTAATTAATTCTATCCCTTCTTTCATATTATTCGCAATGCCTAATATTGAAATTTCTGAGGTATATTTATTAATATAGCTTTGTAATGTTTTTATAGCATTTTTTTCATCTTCTATTATAATTACTTTTATCATTTAATTGGAATAGTTAATTTTACTTTAGTTCCTTTTGGTTCGCCAAGTTCATCTTTTAAATCTGTATACTTTAAATAATCTGGAACTTCAATCGATAGTAACGAAAGGCGTTTTTTTACAATCGATGTTCCTAAAGATTTATGAGCCGAATTTATTTTATTTTGTCTTCCTACCCCATCGTCAATTATTTCACAAACTAAATAATTTTCACCTTTTAAATAAAAATGAATCTTAATTTTCCCTCCTTCAGGTTTTGGTGTTAACCCATGTATTATGCTGTTTTCTATAAAGGGTTGAATAAGCATGGGTGGGATTTTAATTAAATCGGACTCTACTAATTCATCTATTATTATTTCATAATTTAATCTGTCTTCAAATCTTAGTGTTTCTAATTCAAGATAAATTTTTAAATTCTCTACTTCTTTAGACAATATTATTGTGTTGTGATTAGAGTAATTGAGTGTTTTACGTAATAAAGAAGAAAACTTAGCTAAATAAATTTCTGAATTCATTATATCTCCAACCGTTATAAAGCTTTGAATAGAATTTAATGCATTAAAAATAAAATGAGGATTCATTTGAGACTGCAAAGCTTTGGCCTCAAAATCTAATTTTTCGGTTAAAAGCCGATTCATTTTTAGTTTCCTTTTGTATACCGCTCTAGTAATTAACCATAAAGATATTAAACTAAAAAATATAATCAATGCTATAAACCACCATGATTTATAAAATGGAGTTAAAAACCTCATTTTTAATTTAGTTGTCTTACCCCATATACTGTGTTCATTTTGAGCTTTTACTTCAAAAATATAAGTTCCTTTCTCAGGCAATGTAGTAAATTGAACCTTTCTCTCTTTAGTAAAAATCCAATCGTTATGAATGCCATTAATTTTATATTTATAATTTACCTCCCCTTTTAGTTTATAATTAATAGCTAAATAGTTTATGGTTAAATATGAATATTTTGAATCGATTGTTATTTCATTTGAAGGATTATTAATTTTTTCATTATCATATCTAATATATGGTATTGTTACATTCGTAGAATCCCCATTAGAATTATAATCATTAATATTAATAATGCTTAGCCCTTTATTATGAGCAGTATATATCTTGCCATTTAAAAATATTATATCGTTAACCTGATTAGATAAAAGGCCATTTTGATTATTAAAATGAAGGTCAATATTACTGTTGTTTTTATTAATTTTATAGACGCCATTGTTTGTTGCAATCCAGATATTATCATCCTTATCAAGATCTAATGCATTTATATAACTACTATTTATTTTTTCATTATTTATTTTGGAAAAAAGATTGTTTTTATCTTTTAAAAAGATGCCAGAACTTTTCGTAGCTACAATTAATTCATTTCTAAGATTACTATTAATCGATATGATTTTATAGTTGTTGTTTTTATTGAGCGGATCTAATAGGATGTGTTTTTTTTGCGTATAATTATAAATACCATTATTGTTACCAATCAATAATTCATCATTAGAGTTAAAGCCTAAACTAGAAATATTAAGTAGAGAGTGATCCTTAATGACTAATTGGCTTTTTTTTATGGGGTCTATTTTATAGATTTCATTAGTGTCTCCAATAAAATATATAAACTCTTTATTTTGTTTAATAAACCTTGATTTTGATTTTTTTGAACTATTAATATAATTACCATTAAAAGTATAAATAAGCTCTTTTTTGTAGTATAATTTGTTTTTGTGAAAATGAATTTCTGCTTCAGAAAACTTAGGTTTATCGATTATCTTTAAAGAAGTACTCGTCTTATATCCATATGTTATATTATCATTGAATACGCCTAGTCCATAAATTTTATTATTTGAAGGTCTTGTTTCAATAAACTTATGATCAGGGATATAATAGATACCGTCGTCTAATGTTGTAACCCACATTCCTTTTTTATTATCTAAAAAGGTTGATGTTATTTCTATGTTTTCGAAATTTTTTTTTAGTTTTTCATTTTTAGAAACATCAAAATGATTCTTATTAAGTGTAGTGTCATTTTTTTTAGATGATGTTTCTATTATCTCACCATTTATAATTGAATAAAAATTATTATTCATATTAGTGAAAGATATGGTGTGTTTTTCTTCCCAAATTTTAGTTACAGGACTATTAAAAGGAGGCTTTTTGTGTGCGAAATTTTCAAATTCATATCCATTAAACCTAGAAACGCCAACATCAGTCCCAAACCACATGTAGCCTATATGATCTTGATATATAGAATAAACATTTGAACTAGATATCCCATTTTCTATTGAGAAGTTCTTGGCATGCGTTAAATCTTGTGATATTGCACTGCAAAAAACAAAATAGGTAAGAAACAAAGAGTAAATAAGCTTAATATTCAATTCAAAATAGTTTTAAATGGCAATATGATTTAGTGTTGAAATACAATATAATGAGTTATAGAAGTGAAATAACTTAAAAATTAAAGATACTCATACTTAAACACATGTAAGTCGTGTAATTATTATTTGGTGATATCTTTTTTTAATTCGGTAAGTTGAAGAACCATTTAAAAATAAACCTAGTTTAATATTTTGTAATTAATTTTATTCATATTTATCAAAAATACTTGAATCTAAAGCGGTCCAGAAACAGGCTTTTTGTCCGCTAATTTTTAACGTATTATTTGCCCAAGTATTACAGGTTTTAAATAAGCTGTAACTTCCCGTAGCTTCATAAAAAGCATCGGTTTCCTCATAATTGGCATTGGTATTTATATTAATGAAATGAGATGTGCTGTCTTTTTGAAAACTAGCATTAATATAAGTAATCAATCGCTTATATTGAGCCCAGCTTATCATGATTTTGCGACAGTTTTCACTCTCCTTTATAGTTCTATAATAAGTGGTGTGAATGGCAGTAGACCCTAAGCCAGTTGCAGCTTTAAAAGCAGTAGAGAACTTAAGATCTGCCCAAGTAGGTGTTTGCAAATAAAAACCTTTGTCTCCCCAGCCCATTGCGATATAATTATAAGTGCTATTTGCTTTATCTGTATGCTCATATTTTATTTGAGTGCTCCAGTCTATTGTTTTTGTTTTTACGGGCATTACAATATCGGTATGTACGCCATTGGTTAAAATGTAAATAGCTACCTCGTCTGGAGCGTTGGGTTCTTCTTTAACAGTTATCTTAGATAATGCAAAACCAATTATTACATACAAGAGAATAAACCCTAAAAAATAGAGTACTCCTTTGCCAAATATTTTAAGTGACTTTTTTAGAATAGTTTTATTATTTATAAAAATTCATTTCATCTAAATATTCCCATACGTGTTGGGGTAATAATGGTTTTATATTTTTTTTGTCTTTAATAGCTTTGCGAATATAAGTGGATGAAATTTCCATAATTGGAGCAGCTACAGGATGAATTTTTGGGTGCTTATCGAATTGAGTTTCTGTTTTACCTTCAGAAATTCTTGGGTAGATGTAGATATGATGGTTTTCTAGAATAAGTTCGTGGTTTTTCCATTTATGAAAACTTTTTAAATTGTCTTCACCCATAATAAGCGAAAATTCATGTTTAGGATGTTTTTCTTTTAAATAAGTAAGTGTATTTATAGTATAGTTTGGTTGTGGTAAATTAAATTCTATATCGCTTGGTTTTAGTTTATCATAATCTTTAGTTGCTTTATATACCATTTCTAAACGTTGGAAATTATCTAGTAACGAGCTTTTCTTTTTAAAAGGATTATGAGGCGTTACTACAAACCAGATTTGATCTAAATCACTATTTTCTACCATATGATTAGCAATAACCAAGTGCCCAATGTGTATGGGGTTAAAAGAACCAAAATATAGACCTATTTTCATCTTGTGCCCACGTAGGTGGGTATCTTTTTAATTTTACTAATAATACTCTTTATAAGTAAACCAGTAACTTACTTAATAATTAAAAACCCTTCGACTGCGCTCAGGGAGACATTTAAACTCAAATCAGAAAGAATTAAAATTTATTTAGCATTTATAAAACCACCAACAATATCTTCTGCTTCTTTAAGTGCTTTCTCTAAATTATCATTTTCTATAATAATATCAAAAAGTGGAGCAGTGGCAAGTTCGGCAGAAGCTTTAGCTACACGCATATTTATTTTGTCATCACTTTCTGTTTTTCGTTTTTTAAGCCTAATTTTTAACTCATCAATACTTGGCGGTTTTACAAAAATGGCTAAAGTTTCTTCAGGAAATTTTCGTTTAATACGTAAGCCTCCAGAAACATCGATATCGAAAATAACATGTTTTCCTAGTTTCCAAATACGATCGACTTCGGTTTTAAGTGTGCCATAAAAATTATCGCGATACACCTCTTCCCATTCTAAGAATTCTTCGGCTTTTATCTTACTTTTAAACGCTTCAGCAGTTAAAAAATAATAATCTTTTCCATCGATTTCCTCTCCTCTTTTCTCACGAGATGCCGCTGAAATAGAAAACTCTAAATTCAATTTTTTAAGGCTTAATAAATGTCTTACAATGGTCGTTTTTCCAGAACCTGATGGTGCAGAAAATACGATTAACTTGCCTTTGTTTTTTTTAGTTGTCACTAGGTTTGTTTCTATTTCTTGTTTTTAATCGCATTTTTACTAAAAAAATTACATTTATAATACATTAAGTAATTGTTCTTTTATTTTTTCTAATTCATCCTTCATTTGTACAACTAATTGTTGCATTGGTGCATAATTACTTTTAGAACCTATAGTATTTATTTCACGACCAATTTCTTGGGCTATGAATCCTAGTTTTTTTCCGTTAGAATCGTTAGAATCTATAGAAGTAGTAAAATAATCTAAGTGGTTTTTTAAACGTACTTTTTCTTCAGTGATATCAAATTTTTCAATGTAATAAACCAATTCTTGCTCAAATCGATTTTCATCATATTTTTCTCTTAATTCTTCAACTCCTTTTCTTAAACGTTCTTTCACACCTTCAATACGTTCTGGATCCATAACGATAACTTGTTCTAATAAATCTTCAATATTTGTAACGCGTTTATCAAAGTCGGTTTTAAGCGCTTTACCTTCATCAGCTCTATACTTTGTAATAAGGGTAATGGTATTGTCTATTTCATTTTGAATAGATTGCCATTCATCATTATTAATTTCTTCTCTAACAGTATTTAACGCGTCTGGGAAGCGTACAGCCATTTTAAGAAGCTCGGTGGCTTCACCGTTTACAACCTCTTGAAGTTGTTTCATATATTGTTTTACAACGGGTGTATTAATTTGAGTTGAGGTATCTTCTGCTGTCGTTTCTACATAAATTGAAAAATCTACTTTACCGCGAACTAACTCTTTAGCCATTTGTTTTCTAAGAAAAAGCTCTTTTTCTCTATAAATGGAAGGCATTCGTGCATTCAAATCCAGGCTTTTGCTATTAAGTGACTTTAACTCAATTGTAATTTTTTTTGTTGGTAACTGTAGTACAGATTTACCATAACCTGTCATTGAATAGATCATAAATTTATTTTTTGTTAAAAGCAAAGGTAAGTAAGAAGTGAATTAAAGTTTTTATTTGAAGGCGAAAATTTTAACTTTTATATCCTATTAAAGGTGTTTTTTACAAATTGGTCGAATTCTATTTCCATAAAGTCAGGCTTATTTACTTCTAAATCAATAATTATCACGTTAAATATGAGTTAACTATTTTCTATATTTTGGATTTGGGTAGTAGTTATTACTTTAATTCATTCAATAAAGTTTCAGCTGCCAATTTGCCTAAATTATTTGAAGCTAAAGGACTTGCGCCAGTAATTAATTTTCTATCTAAGCAAGTCGTTTTGTCCCCTTTTGTATTTACAATATTTACTCCTAAACTCTTTAATTTTTCACTTAAACCCCAAGGCATTTGTCCAGGTAAATAACCAATCATTGGCGTTTTTTTATCTACCGAATCAGGAAATACTGCCATATTATAATCTTGGTAAAGAAATTTTTGATTATTGAGAATTGTTGTCAATAATGAACCCGGCCCATGACAAAGTGTAATAGTAAATAATTCGTTTTCATGTGCCCAGTTCAAGATTTTACCTACGTTTTTATCTTCTGGTAAACCCAACATAGCACCATGTCCTCCGGGCACAAAAACTGCTGCGTAAGATGCTGAATCTATCATTGAAGTATCAATAAAATCTTGTAATTTCTTCGGTTTGTCAAAAGTTGATTTATAGTCATCGTAGATCGCTTTTACATGTTCGTCTTTTTCTGGGAAAGCCCACATTTCGAAAACAACCGGTTTCCCTGTAGGAGTTGCTATTTCAAATTCAAAACCTGCATTTCTAAGATGCAACATTGGTAGTAATGCTTCTATTGGATGATTTCCTGTAGAAAACAATTTGCCATTTTGCATTTTCATGTTTTTTTGTTCCGTAAAAATTACTAAGATTTTTGACTTCTTTCCTTTGTATTTAGTATACGAAATGTTTTCAAAATCAGTTTTGTCGACTGTTCCCAATTTGAGGGCTAATTTTGATGGGCTGTAAGATCCGTCTAATTCCAATTTTGGCGCAATTCCTAATATTTTTTTAAACATAATTTTTGGTAATTAATGATATAGGATAAAAATAGAGAACAGGTTTTTAGGAAAAATAACCCTATGGTAAGAACGCTATTTTTTTGCTTTTTCTACTCTGATACGACTTAAGCTTTGTTGTGTAATTCCTAAATAAGATGCAATGTTATAGTTAGGTGTGAACTGTTCAATGTCACGGTATTGTTCTATAAATAAGTCATACCTCTCTGGAGCAGTTAATTGTAATTGATTTAAAATTCTTTTATGTAAACTAACCACATGACGTTCTAAATTTTTTCGTTGAAAAGATTCAAATTCAGGGAATTGGGAATATATTTCATCTAATTCTTTTACATTAAACTCAATAACTTTAGATTTTGTAATACTCTCGACTGTTAGTGTTGCAAGTTCATTGTTGTAGATAGCGATAAAATCGCTTATCCACCAATTTTTAATCGCAAACTGTAAGGTGTGTTCTTTGTCATTATTATCCGTACAGAAAGACCTTAAGCATCCATCTGTTACAAAAAATGTTTTCTTAACAGTCTGACCTTGATGAATTAAGACGTCCCCTTTTGAAATAGTTTTTTCTTTAGAAATAGAAAAAAGATAGTCTTCCGCTTTAAGGCTAAGTGGTATATTGTTTTTTATATTGCTTATTAATTCTTTCAAACTCTTAACTGTGGTTGGCAAATTGGCTCTAACATTAAATATACACATCAAAGACGAAATTTATATAAGAAATGGTAAAAAGAATAATTTTCAATCCGTTTATCAGATTAGATTTGTAGAAAACACGTAAGTTTGGAACTTAATTTTTTATATAGTGTATACAAAGCAATTTGAGATTAGGTGGAGTGATATAGATGCAAATAAGCATTTAGCGAATAGTGCGTATATAAATTTTATGAGCCATACCAGATCTGCGTTTTTAAAAGAAAATGGTTTCTCTCTAATGACATTATCTAAAGCAGGTTTGGGACCTGTTGTGTTTTATGAGCATGTGCATTATTTTAAAGAATCATTTCTTGGGGAAATAGTTACTGTAAGTTTAGAGGTTTCGGGATTAAGTGAAAACGGAACTTTTTTTAGATTTAGACATAATTTTTATAATGCTAAAGGAGAAAATTTAGCTTTTAGCGAAATTCTTGGTGCTTGGATAGATTTAAACACTCGAAAGTTAGCAGAACTTCCTGAGTATTTATTAGAATTAGCCAATAAGTTTCCAAAAACTAATGATTTTAAGTTTTTAACCAAAGAAGATACAAGAGCTTTAGGAAGGCGTCCAGTTAATCGTTCGTTTTAACTTTACCTTTTGGTTTTTTTGTTACAAAATACACACCCATAAAGATAAGTGTAGAAGCAATAATTTTCACTTCAGATAGACTATCACTACCCATAATTATAGCAAATATACCAGCAATTACAGGTTGAATATATATAAAAGTACTTACTGTAGATGCTTTTAAATGTCTAAGAGCTAGCGGGTTTAATATATAAGTTCCAAAAGTAGCTCCTACCACTACAAAAGCTAATGAAAAATAAATGTATGGTGTAAATGAAGAGAAGTTTGTTGTTATCAATTCGGAAAAACCAAAAGGTGTTACAAGAACTAAACCAAAAAGAAACAACCATTTTATGAAGGTAAAAGGGTGGTATTTATCAGTTAATTTTTTAATGATTATAATATATATGCTATAAGAAATAACATTAATTAAAATTAAGGCATTTCCTAAAGGAACATTATCTGCTTCTAGTTTAGATTTACCGTATACAGTTAGTACTATGGCTCCAATAAAAGCCATAATTACCCCAACAATTTTTAAACTAGTAATTCTTTCTTTTAAATAAATTGAAGAGAGAATAAGTACAATAATAGGAGCCATGGTAACAATTACTGAAGCATGTATTGGTGAAGTGTAACTTAAGCCTTTGATGAAAAAGATCATGTTAATTGCAACTCCAAATACAGCGCCTAAAAAAACTATTAAGTAATCTTTTTTATTGATTTTCTCTTTAGGGCCTAACCAACCAAATAACCAAAATAATACTGTAGCACCCAAAACTCTTATTAATACAAGTCCAAAAGGAGTCATGTAGTTGTCTGCAAGTACATCTTTGGCAAAAGTATAACTTAGAGCATATAAGAATTGAACAGCAAGCGCCGCAATTAAAGCAAACATTCTAATTTTCATTTAGAACGAGTTTAAGTGCTTCCACCGTTTTTTTAGAATTACCTACGAAAATTTCATTTTTAAATAGTGTTACAGGCCTGCTTAAAAACGTGTAATGTTCTAGAATTAAATTTTTATAATCAGTTTCGGTAAGTGATTTATTTTTAAGATCCCGTTCTTTATATAAAGTTGCACGCTTACTAAATAAGGCTTCATAACTGCCAGCTAATGTTTTCATTTCTTCAAGCTGAGCCGCAGTAATTGCTTGACTTTTTATGTCTTGTAATTCAAAATCATTTGGCAATTGTAACTCTTTAAGAATTCTAGAACACGTACTACAAGTTTTTAAAAAATATACCTTTTTCATGAATTTTTTTCTTTTTCCACACAAATTAAATTCATTTAAACTACATAGCCTATCTTTAGCATTAAAAATGAAATTATGCAACTAACATTCAATGTTTTTAAGAAAACGAGAGGGTTTTTTAAAGCGTATTTAGAAAAATATTCTTTAGAAGAACTTAATAAAATACCAGATGGGTTTAATAATAACATAATTTGGAACATTGTTCATAGTGTTGTTACAGAACAACTTCTAGTTTATAAGTTGTCTGGTTTGAAACCAAATATTAGTGAGGACTTAATTAATGCTTATAAGAAAGGAACGAAACCTGAAAAAGAAGTTACTCAAGAAGAACTAGAAACTATTAAAGATTTATTATTTTCGACTATTGAACAAACCGAAACAGATTATAAAAATAAGGTGTTCAAAACGTACAATGATTATACGTTATCTACAACAGGGAATACATTAACAAATGTATCAGAAGCGATAGAATTTGCTTTATTCCATGAAGGTTTACATTATGGTTATATCATGGCTTTAGAGCGTGCATTAAAACGTTAAGTAATCGTTTACCGTTTCATAAGGAATTGTAAATTCTATTGTTTCACCAGAAGGCATTAATAGTTCATGACTATTATAAAACATAATGGCACCGTCATCACTAAATCCAATAGATTCGGGTAATTTAAAATTGGTGGTTTTTGTCATCGATTCGCCATTATTGTGACCAGTTAGTAATTCTTTATTATAATATTTTTTTACTAATTGTTTAAACTTATCGATATCGTTAACAATGTTGTCTATGGTAATTGTTTTACCTGTTGAAGGATTAAAATTAAAAAATTTTATTTTTAAGTTACTTTTTATTGCACCTGTATTTATACTAGAGTTCATAGCAATAGAAATTAGATTTTCGTTTTTAAAAGTAATTTCTCCATCAATATTTGCTTCCCATACAGGGAGTTCTTGAGAAAGTTCATTAGAAATCTGTTTTTTAAAAGAGGTATAACTTTCATCAAACTGTTTTGCACTTTGCTCAATTAAAGATTGTTTTTCTTTTGAAGCATCTATATTTAAAGCATCGCAAGCAAATTGCTCTAAGGTCATGTTGATGTTTTTTGCAGCTGAAGAGTTTCCCAAAGCTTTAGGGAGAATAATAGATACAATAGTATTTTTTTCTGAAGAAAAAGTATGATCAGAAAAGTCTAACTTCACTTCTTCTTTGCAAGAAAAAAGAAAGAATATGATAGATAATAAAGAAAAATATTTGAGCATTAAAAAGGGGTTTATAGTAATAAATGATTCTGGTTATAAAGGTATTATTTCCATTTGAATACAACGAATTATACCAAACAGATTTAGAAAATTTGAAGGTTTATTTAGTATTACAGCTTATTTTTGTTACAAAAAGTATAGAAAGCGAGATTCGTCATCACTTTATTTATTAAATAGGGTAGGGGCAATTTAAAAAATAACATATGAAATTTAATACAAAAACAATACACGGAGGGCAAAAACATGATCCCGCATATGGAGCTGTAATGCCTCCAATATATCAAACATCTACTTATGCTCAAACAACACCAGGAGGACATAAAGGGTTTGAATATTCTAGAACTCACAATCCTACACGTGAAGCATTAGAAAATGCTTTTGCGAGTATAGAAAATGGAAAATATGGTTTAGCATTTGGATCGGGCTTAGCAGCAATAGATGCAGTAATAAAATTATTACAACCAGGAGATGAGGTGATTTCTACTAACGATATATACGGAGGTTCTTACCGTTTATTTACAAAGATTTTTGAAGGCTTTGGAATAAAATTTCATTTTGTTGGAATGGGAAATGCAGCAAACATAGAAAACTATGTGACTAAAAACACGAAGCTTATTTGGGTTGAAACACCAACAAACCCAATGATGAATATCATAGATATAAAAGCAACTGCTGCAATCGCAAAAAAATACAATATACTATTAGCAGTAGATAATACTTTTGCAACGCCTTATTTACAGCAACCTTTAGATTTAGGGGCAGATATTGTGATGCATTCAGCTACTAAATATATTGGAGGTCATAGTGATTTAGTAATGGGAGCTTTAATTGTTAAAGATAAAGATCTTGCAGATCGTTTATATTTTATTCAAAACGCGAGCGGTGCAATATGTGGACCACAAGATTCTTTTTTAGCGCTTCGCGGAATTAAAACACTGCATGTAAGAATGCAGCGTCATTGTGAAAATGGTAAAGCTGTGGCAGAATACTTAGCAGCTCACCCTAAAATTGAAAAAGTATATTGGCCAGGTTTTGAAGATCATCCTAATTACGATATTGCAAAATCACAAATGAGCGATTATGGGGGAATGATTTCTTTTGTTACAAAAGGAAACAATTATGATGAAGCTATTAGAATTGTAGAAAAATTAAAAATATTTACGTTAGCAGAATCTTTAGGAGGAGTAGAGTCCCTTTCTGGTCATCCTGCTAGCATGACTCATGCAAGTATTCCAAAAGAAGAACGAGAGAAAACGGGAGTTGTAGATTCTTTAATACGTTTAAGTGTTGGGATAGAAGATGAAGAAGACCTTATTAATGATTTAAAACAAGCAATAGGTTAGTCGTAAAATACCTTTTAAATGAGTTCTATAACTAAAAAAGAGGCTTCCAATATAGAAGCCTCTTTTTATTTTAAGGACATAAAATGTTTAATTACTGTCCTAGTTTTTAGTAACAATAAACATACTACGTCTATTTTCTTGGTGTTCTTGTTTGCTACATTTCACACCATTAGAACAACGATTAACCAGTTGTGTTTCTCCGTATCCCATACCTGTGATACGCATTCTATCGACACCACCATTGTTTATAATCCAATTTTTAGTGGACACGTTTCTTCGGGTTGATAAATCCTTATTATAAGCATCGCGTCCTCTAGAATCGGTATGCGATTGCACATCAATATGTACTGTTGGGTATTCCTTTAAGTAAGCAATTACCTTAGCCAATTCTATCTGTGCATCTCCACGGATAAAAGCCTTGTCATAATCAAAGTAAATCGGGTTTAAGTTTAATAACTTAAACAAATCGGTTCCTACAGTAGCTGGTACTTTAACAGGGGCCTTTGGTGTTAAATCTAATTTTAAATCTAAATCTAATTTCACCTCTGGGTCTATCGTGTAAGTAATCTCAGAAGGGTCGTAACCTTCTTTACTTCCTACTGCTCTATAGGTCCCTTTTTTACAGTCTGAATCGTAGTTAAATTTTCCTTGTGCATCAGACATAAAACTGTGAACCTCTTTGTTATTAGAATCGTAAATAAGCACTTTTGCTGCTGCAATTATGACTCCTGTCTTTTTATCTTTTACTGTTCCCACGACTTTTTGCTTACAAGGTTCTTCTCTACTAAACTTATAAATATCATCATCTCCCTTTCCATTGTGACGGTTTGAGGTTAAATATCCAACATTACTAAATTCATCAATAATGAATTCAAAATCATCACGCTCACTATTT
>CALGLR010000079.1 GCA_937959395.1 uncultured Flavobacteriaceae bacterium
CTTTATTAGTTAAAATTCTTCCCATGACATCGTAAAGAGATACTGTAGTATTCTCTAAAGACATAGAACTTTGTATGGTTACAGTTCCTTTTGTCGGGTTAGGGAAAATAGAAATACTGTTATCAAATTCATTATCTTCTACAGATAATGCAGAATCACCTTCAATTACAAAATTATCAAGAATAATACCTTCTTCATTTACAGCTTGATCAGAGACAAAAGAAAATCTAAATAAAATATTGGTCTCAGAGGTACCATTGCTATCAAATGCATCTAACGCTAAGCTAAATTCTTTCATTGAAGAGGCATTTGTTCCTCCTGCACTATGCGTGCTTGCTAGCTCACCCTCTCCAGTCCATTGCGCACCAACACAATTAAAGCAATCAACACCATTAGGAAGTCGATCACTGTTATACCAATCTGTATCTGTAGCAGTGCCTAAAACATCCCAATTTTGACCATCTTTAGAGTATTCCATATACATGATATCCCAATCATTTTCCAAATCAAACGCCATGTTAAATTTAAGAACTGAGTTTTCAAGGTTAGATAAATCATAACATTGCGATGTTAAGTAAGCTGTTTTTCCATCACCATGGTTTCCGCTAAGGTTCGTTCCATAAACTTGAGACCCTGCAACTGCAGCACTTAATAATGTTCCTTGGGCAGTTCCTCTTTGCCATGTAAATGCGTCATTAGTAATTATTTCATCAGCTGTAGTTTCAAAAGTATTTATCTCATTTTCTACCCCAGAATCGTTAGCCAATACGGTGAATGATTTTGATCCAGCAGGGCTAGCGATACTAAAATCTACGACATGTAGACCTCTAGATAAGCTCCCTAAGTCTAAAGATAAAGAACCAGTACCACAAGCAACTATATTACCGGTAAAAGTATCGGTAATTGGTGTTCCTCCATCAATAGTATAGCCATATTCAAATGATGTAATATCTGAACCAGAAAAGTTTGTAATTCTTAGAGAAGGAATCTCGTTACCACATGAATCTGCTGTTTTAGAAACCGTTATTATAGCTTCAGGTAAATCAAAAGCCTCTGTTCCATCTGCTTTAGAACCAGGATTACCTTGATCTGCACTAGCACCTAATCCTCTTTTAGCAAAAACTTCCCATATTAAACACTGGTCGTCACCTCCTGTATTGGCAATATCTGCGGCAAGAATAGCGTCTCTAGAATCTACAAAGCCTGAACCACAAGGTTGTAGTTTTAAACCATCAAGTACAATTTGCATCACTTTGTTGTTACCACCTGTTCCATTATACAAATCGGCATCCCAACCGTATTTAGCTACATAAGCCCAAGTTAAATCCCAAAGCACTGTAGCCCATACAGAACCAACACCATGGGGAGCTACTTGAGTTTTTATAGAATCGTAAGTGAAAGGATTCACTGCAAAATCTGTAGAATAAGGAAAAGCTCTAATACCGTTTCCTGTTATAGGTTGGTTTAATGCATATGTACCAATACCTCTTACATCTGTAGCAGCATCACCTGGCTCCATAGTAATCATTAATCCAAACCAGTCAGACCAACCTTCACCTTGTTGTTCTTGCCCACTTAAACACCCAGAAGTAGATGGTCCGCCAGCTAAACGAATAGAAATTCCATGTCCATATTCGTGTGCAACTATTCCATTATCAAAATCACCATCTCTATCTGGATCTGGACCATCCCATAAAAACATTTGCATTCTTCCATTTCCACCATCAGGGGGTGTACCAAAGTTTGCATTGTTAGTACCTGATCCATCTTGAGCATCTGCGATAACGAAATCATTACCAGCGCCTCCGTTTCCATAGTTGTTCTCTTGGAAATTTCCACTAGCTTCATCGAAACCATATGCATACCATATATCATGCATCATATTATTTCCATAAAATAAGTTTACAGTTGCTCCTGGAGTATATTGATCAGGTGCTAATGTTAAGTCTACTGGGAAATCGAAAGTTAAACTAGCCCCTCCATCTGGCGCATCACCAAACCCATTATTACCATTTATATCTTCTTGTGCATAAACATTATTACCTCTAGTAATTGTATGCTCTGCACCAGCGCGACCATCTGTATCATGCCATCCAAAAGGAGAAGCATTAACGTTAGCTGGTTCGCTAATTAAAGCAATGTTTCCATGAGAAGGGCTTTCTTTTGGAAGATCGAAAACTCTATAAGATGAGCCATCAACCATCATAGAAGCTGTTGTTTTAAATAGGTCAAAGTTTGCAGAAGCAACTTTTTCTTTATGACCATTTGCATGAGATTCTTTGCTATGATTTGCGTCTCCAAAATTACAAGTAAGAACATAGTTAATTTGATCTAGTATGCTACCATTTACAGCATCAACTCTAACGCTCCACATGTTTTGGTTATCTAGAGTAAAAATCTCTAAATTCCAAGATAGTCTTAATTCGCCATTCTTAGTTTGTGTATATACCAATCCTACCGGAATCTCTTTTTGAGAAATATTTCCATTAGAATAAGTGTAATCGTTTTTACTGCTATTCAATACTCTTAAACCACTAGTATTACCTAATTTAAAATGATTTGCCGCATTTTCGATAGCTTGTTGAGCACTAATAGAAGGCGCACTAGTATTTATTTTCTGAGCTACGTTTGCTTGAAAAACATTACCAACATGAAATATTTCTTTATTCTTAATAGCGACACTAGATATTGCGTTATGAATTTTTATACCTTCATGTGTTTGCTGAAGATACAAATGCGTAATACCCGATGATTTAGAATAATATTCATCACTAATAATTAAATTTTCAAGATCCTTTTTTACAAGTTTACCTTGATTTGCAGAAAAATAATTCTGTACCTGATTCGAATAAGCAGATTTGCTTAACGAATTTTGAGGGGATTTGCTCTTTTTTTGTGAAAACCCACTATTTGCTGAAAGAAATAATGCGGCTACAAAAACGACTCTTAATAGATTTTTCATTTTTGAATTAATTAAATTGAATTGATTTTTTTTGATTACTGTTTTAAAATTAAATGTTCCTAAAACAGTTTTAAAAATACGCCTTTTATTTTATTAAATGACGTTTTTATATACCGAATGATTTTATACCTAATTGACTTTTAATTGCTTGAGACACTCAACTACGTGGTTTTCAATTGAATTAATTCAAAACCAAAGCTCTATTTTTTTTAATTAGTGCTAAGGACTTTATAAGTAATAGATATTTTATCTTTTTTTGATTCAAAATTCTAAAAAGATAACCTTAAAAAGACAATTAAGAATTTATGTATATACGACATGCTTATTAATTTAGTATTTTTGCTTTACTAAAATTATTAATATGATAATTTTAGTGCTTTTTTTTGCTGATTTACTAAATATTGTTTAAGTGTTTTTGATCTTAATTGTATATTTTTTAAATACTTCAAATTTTCGTAATTTTGCAAGGCAAAAAATAAAAATAAAAAACACCTTAAATTATATTCTATGGCATTCGATATTGATATGATAAAGAAGGTTTACAACCAAATGACAGAACGTGTTGACATAGCACGGAAAATTGTAGGTAAACCTTTAACCCTTTCAGAGAAAATTTTATACAATCACCTTTGGGATGGAAAAGCAACAAAAGCATTTACAAGAGGTAAGGACTATGTTGATTTTGCTCCAGACCGTATCGCTTGTCAGGATGCTACAGCACAAATGGCTTTATTGCAATTTATGCAAGCGGGAAAAAATAAAGTAGCAGTCCCAACAACTGTTCACTGTGATCACTTAATTCAAGCAAAAGATGGAGCAGCAGCAGATTTAAAGAACGCTAACGACGTGAGTAGTGAAGTTTTTAGTTTTTTAGAATCTGTATCTGATAAATATGGTATTGGATTCTGGAAACCAGGAGCAGGAATTATACATCAAGTTGTATTAGAAAATTATGCATTCCCTGGTGGGATGATGATTGGTACAGATTCTCATACAGTTAATGCTGGTGGTTTAGGAATGGTAGCCATTGGCGTTGGAGGTGCAGATGCTGTAGATGTTATGGCAGGTATGGCATGGGAATTAAAATTCCCTAAGTTAATTGGAGTTAAATTAACAGGAAGTTTATCTGGATGGACTGCGCCTAAAGATGTGATTTTAAAAGTAGCAGGGATTATTTCGGCTAAAGGAGGAACAGGTGCTATTGTTGAGTATTTTGGAGAAGGTGCTATATCAATGTCATGTACAGGAAAAGGAACTATATGTAACATGGGAGCAGAGATTGGAGCTACAACGTCTACGTTTGGCTATGATGAATCTATGGAGCGTTATTTAAGGGCAACTGAAAGAGCCGATGTGGCTGATGCTGCCAACAAAGTAAAAGATTATTTAACAGCAGATCCTGAAGTATATGCTAACCCAGAACAGTATTTTGATCAAGTTATTGAAATTAATTTATCTGAATTAGGACCATTATTAAATGGACCATTTACTCCAGATTTATCAACTGAAGTAGGTAGCGACATGACTGCTATTGCGACCAAGAATGATTGGCCGTTACAAGTAGAATGGGGATTAATAGGATCGTGTACTAATTCATCTTATGAAGATTTATCAAGAGCGTCTTCAATTGCGCAACAAGCTTTAGATAAAGGATTAAAAATGAAAGCAGAATTAGGGATAAACCCTGGATCTGAAAAAGTAAGGTATACAGCAGATAGAGATGGTATTCTTGGGATATTCGAGAAATTGAACGCTAAGATATTTACGAATGCTTGTGGACCTTGTATTGGTCAATGGGCACGTTATAGTGATCCTAAAAATGCACCAAAAAACAGTATCGTTCATTCGTTTAATAGAAATTTTGCGAAACGAGCTGATGGTAATCCAAATACACATGCTTTTGTGGCTTCTCCAGAATTAACAGCAGCTATTGCAATATCTGGACGTTTAGATTTTAATCCTTTAACGGATAAATTATTAAATGAAGATGGGCAAGAAGTGATGTTCGATGAACCAACAGGTTGGGAGTTACCACCTAAAGGATTCGAAGTAAAAGATAATGGGTATTTAGAACCAGTAGAAGATGGTAGTGGTGTTAATGTAGTTGTTAATCCAACATCTGAAAGAATACAATTATTAACGCCTTTTGAGCCAATAGGCGATGAGATTAAAGGAGCTAAACTGTTAATAAAGGCTTTTGGAAAATGTACTACAGATCATATTTCTATGGCTGGACCTTGGTTACGTTTTAGAGGACATTTAGATAATATATCTAATAACTGTTTAATAGGTGCTGTAAATGCATTTGGTAAGAAAACTAACTTTGTTAAAAACCAGCTAACAGGAGAGTTTGGAGGTGTGCCAGATACAGCGAGAGCTTACAAAGCTGCTGGGGTTAGAACTTTAGTAATTGGTGATCATAATTATGGAGAAGGTTCTTCTAGAGAACATGCAGCTATGGAGCCAAGACATTTGGGTGTTGCTGCAGTAATCGTTAAGTCGTTTGCTCGTATTCATGAAACAAACCTTAAAAAACAAGGGATGTTAGGTCTAACTTTTTCTAATGAAGCCGATTATGATTTAATTCAAGAAGATGATACATTTAACTTCTTAGATTTAAACCAATTTGCTCCTGGAAAACCATTAACTATTGAGGTGGTACATGCTAGTGGAGATAAAGATGTAATAAAAGTAGATCATACTTATAACCAATCTCAAATAGATTGGTATAATGAAGGTTCTGCATTAAATCTTATTAAGAAAGAAAACGCTTAATTTAAAAATTATTATATTTATAAAAAGACTCTAAATACAATCTAGGGTCTTTTTATACGTTTAATAGAACGATTTATTAAAAAAGTAAATATTTAGAAACCAAATTATTAAAAAGACAAATGAAAAAATCAAATGTATTAATTTTAGCACTTATGGCAAGCCTATTTTTTGTAGGATGTTCAAAAGATGATGATAATTCTGAGCCAGATCCAGTAGTAATACCTCCACCGCCAACCGCAGTATTAAAAGTAACGTTTAATGGCATAGAACCTTTAAATGATAATTATGTTTATGAAGGATGGATTATGGTAAATGGAAATCCAGTTTCTACTGGGAAATTCAACTCAGGATTAGATGCAGAAAAACAATTTACAGTATTAAAATCTGATTTAGATATAGCGACAGCGTTCGTTTTGTCTATCGAATTAGCTGTAGGAGACACACCAGAGCCATCTAATACAAAAATTTTATCAGGAGTATTTGAAGCAGGAGCTGCTGGTCTAAAAATAGATAGTGTTATCGGTGATTTTGTAGCTAATCCTTTTTCTGGATCATTTATAAACAAAACACCTTCAGATAATGCGAATGGTATCGATAATGGTAATGATCAAAATGGTGTTTGGTTTATGACAGATACGATGATGTCAAGTTTAACTAATTTACCAACATTAGCAGCAGGATGGAAGTATGAAGGTTGGGTTATTTTTGGTAATGCAGCAACTCCAATCCCAGTTACTACTGGTAAATTCACAATGGCTTCTGGACCAGATGGTTCTTCTCCTTATAGTGGTAATTGGCCAGTTCCTCTTTTTCCAGGCGAGGATTTTGTTCAAGATTTACCTGATGGAGTAGTTGATGGAGATACTACTGGACGAAATGTTGTTATTTCTATAGAACCCGATTTTCCAAGTGATCCAAGCGAACCTTTTTTCTTAAAGCCTATTGGAGGAACTCAAGATGGAGTTAATAATGCTTTAACGTTAACAAGTAATATTAATGTAACTATTAATGGTACTGCTATAAAATAGGGTTTAATTAAGCTTATTTAATTTGAAAGCCGCTTTTTAAGAGCGGCTTTTTTAGTTTAAAAGATTTTCTATATTGGGAAATTGTTAAAGTCATGACAGTAAATAAAACCCCATTAAAACGAGTTCGTTTTAATGGGGTTAATATGTTCATGGTTTATAAATTATAAGTTTTAGAAGGAATCTCTATATATAATTTATTTAGACTCAGTAAAACTAGAATCTAAATAATTAGGAATACCATCCATATTTGTATCATCATCTGTAGGATCTCCATTATCATTTAAATCTTCATCTACAGTTAAAACATTGTCACCATCATCATCGCTATCAATAAAATTAGGGAAATTATCACCATCTGTATTATCGTTAAAGCCATCTCCATCATCATCTAAATCTTCTAAATGAGAAGGAATACCATCATTATCATAATCAGTATCTAAACGATCAATTAAATTTAGAGTAAATAGAATTGGAGTGTAAGCCCCTATATTTGGTGGCGCACTGGCAAAATAACCAAGGCCAGAAGGTATAAATACAGCACCAATGCCGTGTTCTTTATAAATATCAACTCCATCTGTAGCAGTAGATACACTTGTAGCAGTTTTAAATTCAATTAAACCCTCTCTAAATCCTGTTACGACACCACCAATAGATCCTATTGATGTTAAATTAAAATTTATTGGAGTTATCGCACTATCAAAAACTTCATCATTAGTTAAAATACCATTATAATTAACAATAGCTCTATCTAAGCTATGTAAATTATCACCTAAACCTTCACGAATTTTAAGAATGTATAATTTATAATCAATCCCATTTTGTTCGACTATTTTAAAATCTAAAACGCCCATCATACCTGTGCCACTCATCATATCAATTAGGGGTATTTTGTTATCTGGGTTTCCTTCAGGAATAGAATCAATCTTTAAAATAAAACTATCATTAGCAGCACTGTAAGGCGCATTAAAATCGAACTCATCATAATTAAAAAAATGTGAACTCAAATACTCTTCAATTTCTATAAGATCTTCTCCATAGACTTCAGCTTCATTTCTTAAAGGTATTGGTTGTATGTCGTCGTCATCATCATTCCTGCACGAAGTTATTACGAAAAATAACGATAAAACGCTAAGTGTAAAATTTTTAATGTTCATTATTGCTTATTTTTGTGCAAGATAAGTTTAAATTAATTTTTGTACAATATCATTAACATCAATTTTAGTTAATAATTATGCGTGTAGACAAGTATTTATGGTGTGTAAGGCAATTTAAAACAAGAAATATTGCTACGACTGCATGCAAAAAAGGGCATATAAAAGTAAACGGAGATACAGTCAAACCTAGTCGGGAAGTTTATCCAACAGATAAAATAGAATTGCGTAAAAATCAAATTAATTACTCTTTAACCGTTTTAGATATCCCTTCTAATCGTGTAGGAGCTAAATTGGTAGATATTTACAGAGTAGATACAACACCTAAGTCGGCTTTTGAAGCTCAAGAGTTTTTAAAATTTGCTAAAGACCATTATAGAAAAAAAGGGACAGGTCGACCTACAAAAAAGGATAGAAGAGATATTGATGATATTCATAAAGAAAGTGAACAATAATTAATAAGGATCCTTTTACTTCATTATATTTGAATACAAATTTTTACTTTAAAATGGCATCGCAAACAATACTTACTAAAACCGAAATAAATAATAAATTAAGACGAATTGCTTTTCAGATTTATGAAAATAATGTTAATGAATCTGAAGTTGTTTTAGCGGGAATAGATAAGAACGGGTATGTTTTGGCAAAAAAACTTAAAACTGTAATTAGTAAAATTTCACCACTTGAAATTATTTTGTGTAAAGTAAGTATAGATAAAAAAAATCCACAAGGAGAAATAAAAACGTCTATTAAAAGTGAAGATTATGCAAATAAATCTATTGTTTTAATTGATGATGTCTTGCATTCTGGGACGACACTTATTTACGGTGTCAAGCATTTTTTAGAAGTACCATTAAAACAATTTAAAACGGCAGTATTGGTTAATAGAAATCATAAAAAATATCCTATAAAAGCTGATTTTAAAGGTATTTCTTTATCCACTTCATTAAATGAGCATGTTCAAGTTGTACTTGATAATAAAAGAATGGAAGCTTTTTTAGAATAATTTAAAAACAATTTCTTCTAAAATTGTAGAAACGTCATGATCTGCATTTACAATCAAATTGGCTTTATTATAAAATTGGCTTCGTTCAAATAAATGTTTGCCTATAAATTCTATAAGTTCTTCATCACTTTCCAGATGTGCAACTAGAGGTCTTTTAGATTTTTCACTTTTAAGACGTTTTGCTATTGTTTTAAGAGATACTCTTAGGTATACGCTATTTGTATTTGTATTGTCATAATCTCTAATTAACGTCATATTATCATAGTAGCAAGGTGTGCCACCACCAGTTGCAATAATTAACTTTTCATTTTTTTCTAATAATTCGTTTAAATAAAAACGTTCTTTTTTTCTAAAATACAATTCGCCTTTATTTTTAAATATATTTGAGATGCTTTGTTGTTCTTCATGTTCTATATATTCATCTAAATCTATAAATAAATAGTCTAAAACTTTAGCCAATTTGGCACCCACAAAGGATTTTCCCGATGCCATATAGCCAATAAGAATTATTTTTTTTCTCACGTTAAAATCTGATTTTTAAAAACATATCGTTTTCTTCAACAAAAAAACAAAAATTTATTTTAAAATAGGCTTGTATTATTAATTAAAGATTATATATTTGCACCCTCAAAAGAACAAGACCTGGTAGCTCAGTTGGTAGAGCATCTCCCTTTTAAGGAGAGGGTCCTGGGTTCGAGCCCCAGCCAGGTCACTAAAAAAGTTAAGCATTTGCTTAGCTTTTTTTATACCTTTACTTTTTAAGCGCACGTGGCGGAATTGGTAGACGTGCTGGCTTGAGGGGCCAGTGACTGTTAAGGTCGTGGAAGTTCGAATCTTCTCGTGCGCACTTTATAATTAACTCTTATTTTGTCTTTGATGGCCTGCCTTGACAATCTGGTGTAATCTTAATCTATTGTTAATTATTATTAAAATATTTCAGAAAATTTGAGTTTTGTAATATTGTTTAACTATTTTTGATAAACAATGAACAATGTTAAATCTCGTTTTAGTATAAAGGATCTGGAAAACCTATCAGGTATAAAAGCACATACCATAAGGATATGGGAAAAACGCTATGATCTTTTTAAACCTAATAGAACAGAAACTAATATTAGATACTATAGTTTAGAAAGTTTGCAAAAGCTATTAAACATAAGTTATCTTAATAGTAATGGATACAAAATTTCTAAAATTTCAAAATTAGAAAAACAAGATATCCCACGTTTAGTTAAAGAAATTGCGATATCAAAAGACTTGAATAATCATGCTATAAATGCATTTAAGGTTTCAATGTTAGATTTTGATCAATCTTTATTTTATTCAACTTTTGAAGAATTAATTAAAACGTCTACTTTTAGAGATGTGTTTTATGATGTGTTTGTTCCTTTTTTAGATGAAATAGGATTACTATGGCAAACCAATACGATCACTCCAGCACATGAGCATTTTATAGTAGAGTTACTTAAACAAAAAATACTTATCCATACAGAAAAAGCAATAGGTAATTCTAAAGTGATTAATAAAGAAAAAACCTACGTGCTATTTCTACCTGATAACGAAATACACGAATTAGGATTGCTCTTTACTAATTACGAATTAGCAAGCAAAGGTTTTCATAGTATTTACTTGGGACAAAGTGTACCAATAGATAGTTTGAAATTCTTAATTTCTAAATATGATAATGTTACATTTATTTCATCATTTACTGTTCAACCAGAAAAAGATGACATAGATGATTACATGGTTGAGCTTACCAAAAAAGTATTAAAAGATACCAATAACTCTTTTATTGTTTCTGGTAGATTAACTTCATTTATAGACATAGGTAATATGAGTAAACAAGTTACTGTTTTTAAAAGCACTAAAGAAATTATAGAAGCACTTTAGAGTTAAACCGCAATATTAATGTATGAGTAAAAATATAGCTATTATTGGTTCTGGTTTTTCTGCATTATCAGCAGCCTGTTATCTTGCTAAAAATGGAAATAACGTCTCAATTTTTGAAAAAAACAAAAATGTAGGAGGCCGAGCAAGTCAATTTCATAAAGATGGCTTTACTTTTGATATAGGACCTAGTTGGTATTGGATGCCAGATATATTTGAGAAGTTTTTTAACGATTTTGGTAAATCTGTAAATGATTTTTACCAGTTAGATAAGTTAAATCCTGCATATAAAATTTTCTTTTCCGATGATACGATTACCATTGGAGATCATATGGATAAAATTTGTAAAGAATTTGAGCGTGTAGAACCTGGTAGTTCCAAGCCTTTAAAAGCTTTTATTTCTGAAGCACAAACGAATTATGATATCGCAATTAATAAAGTTGTTTTAAAGCCAGGAATTTCTCCTTTCGAATTAGTAACAAAGGATACAGTAACTAGAGTCGATCAGTTTTTTAAAACGATAAGCTCTCAGGTTCGCAAAAAATTTAAAAACCCAAAGTTAATTTCTACATTAGAATTCCCAGTTTTGTTTTTAGGAGCAAAACCAAACAATACACCATCCTTTTATAGTTTTATGAATTTTGCCGACTTTGGTTTAGGTACATGGCATCCAAAAGGCGGTATGTATGAAATAGTTAAAGGCATGAAAAGTTTAGCAGAAAGCTTAAATGTGAAAATAGAGACCAACAGTAATGTTACTAAAATAATAACTAAAAATAAAAAGGCGACTGGAATTACGGTAAATGGAGAAACTCTAAATTTTGATGTCGTTTTAAGTGGTGCAGATTATCATCATTCTGAAACATTACTAGATAAGCCAGATCGTCAATATTCTGAAGCATTTTGGGCCAAAAAAACATTTGCGCCTTCTTCGCTTTTATTCTATGTTGGATTTGATAAAAAAATGAAGAATATAAACCATCATAACTTGTTTTTTGATACCAATTTTGAAGCTCATGCAGAAGACATTTATGATAATCCTAAATGGCCAGAAGAACCTCTTTTTTATGCTAATTTTCCATCAGCTACAGATGAAAGCATGGCGCCAAAAGGTAAAGAAGCAGGTTTTTTCTTAATACCAATTGCTCCTGGTTTAGAAGATACCAATGAATTAAGAGAACGTTATTTTGAAAAAATAATTAACCGTTTTGAGCTAAGAACTAATCAAAAAGTAAAAAATAGCATTATCTTTAAAGAGTCATTTTGTGTTAATGATTTTATTGAAAAATACAATTCTTATAAAGGTAATGCATATGGAATGGCAAATACGCTACTTCAAACAGCCTTTTTAAGACCAAAATTAAAGAGTAAAAAAGTTAATAATCTATATTTCACAGGGCAGTTAACTGTTCCTGGACCAGGAGTACCACCAGCCCTCATATCTGGGAAACTCGTGGCTGAACTAATTAAAAAATATCATAGTAATTAATTATGAAGGAACTATTCGATACTGTTTCTGATAATTGCAGTAAGATTGTTACTAAATCTTATAGCACGTCATTTTCTATGGCTACAAAGATGTTGTCTAAATCTATTAGACAAGACATTTATAATATTTATGGATTTGTTCGTTTTGCTGATGAAATTGTAGATTCATTTCATGACTATAATAAAAAAGAATTATTTAATTCTTTTTCTAACGATTTAGAGTTTGCGCTTCTTAATAAAATTAGTCTTAACCCTATTTTAAATTCATTTCAGCATACCTATCATAAATATAATATAGATAAACACATGGTAGATTCTTTTATGAAAAGCATGCGTTTAGATTTGCACAAGAAAGAATACTTAACAGATGAAGAATACAAAGAGTATATCTATGGTTCTGCAGATGTTGTAGGATTAATGTGCTTAAAAGTATTTGTAAAAGGAAATGAAGCTGAATATGAAGTCTTAAAAGATTCTGCAATGTCATTAGGGTCTGCTTTTCAAAAAGTGAACTTTTTAAGAGATCTTAAAGATGATTTTGAAGGATTAGATCGAACTTATTTTCCTAATACAGATTTGGAAAATCTAGATGAAGCTTCTAAAATTGAAATTATAAACGATATTGAAGCCGATTTTTTAAAAGGATTAGAAGGAATCAAAAGATTACCAATTGAAGCTAAATTTGGTGTATTCACAGCTTACCGCTATTACAGCCAATTATTAAAAAAACTAAAGAAAACACCAGCTTTAGAAATTAAAAACTCAAGAATAAGAGTGCCTAATTATAAAAAAGTAGAGCTTCTTACTAGAAGCTACGTAAAATACCAACTAAATTTAATTTAACTAATGAAAACTTTTTTTTGGATAATCGTTTTTTTAGGAACGTTTTCTATCATGGAATTTATGGCATGGTTTACTCATAAGTATGTTATGCACGGGTTTTTATGGTCACTACATAAAGACCATCATCATAAAGATCATGACAGTTGGTTTGAACGGAATGATGCCTTCTTTATATTCTATGCTATAGTTAGTATGGTTTGTTTCTATCTCTGGAGCTATGAAGCTGTATGGTATTGCTTACCTATTGGACTTGGAATTATGGCTTATGGAGCTGCTTATTTTATAGTACACGATATATTCATTCACCAGCGTTTTAAATTATTACGAAATGCAAATAATTGGTATGCTAAAGGGGTTAGACGAGCTCATAAAATGCACCATAAACATTTAGGCAAAGGACATGGAGAATGTTTTGGGATGTTGTTTGTGCCTTTTAAATATTTTAAAAGGTAATTTATTAACGACTCATGGTTAAACCCCATTTCGATTATATTATTGTAGGAAATGGTCTGGCAGGATTACAACTTGCTTTATCACTTTCTAATGATGCTTTTTTTAAATCTAAGAAAATAGCTTTAATAGATCCCGATCATAAAACGGCTAACGATAAAACATGGTGTTTCTGGGAAAAAGGAACTGGCAAATGGGATCCTATTGTCTCTCAATCTTGGACTAATAGTCTTTTTCATACTAAAGGGAGTACAGTTCATTTAAATTTCAATGATTATATCTATAAGAGTATTCGTGCTATCGATTTTTATAATGAAACTAAATCTCAATTAGAAAAGAAAGATAATTTTCATTTTATTATAGATGAAGTAAAACAATTGTCTCAAGATGAGATAGTAAAAGTAATCGGTAGGAATAATAGTTATTCTGCAAATCATGTATTTGACAGTCGCATCCCTAAAGAGTTTTCTCAAGGTAAAACCAATCACACTCTATTGAATCAACATTTTAAGGGATTGATTATTGAAACACAAAAAGAACATTTTAATCCAGAAGTATTTACTATGATGGATTATAGGATGCAGTACAAAAACTCGACTAGTTTTATTTATATTCTTCCAATATCTAAAAACAGAGCATTAATAGAGTATACGTTTTTTACTCCTTTTATTACTGAAGAAGATGTGTATGATAAGATGCTTAATAAATATATTAAAGATCAATTAAAGATCAAACAGTTTACTATTTTAGATACTGAAATGGGGAACATACCTATGACCACTTTTCCGTTTGAAAAATATAATACAAAACAAGTTACTAAAATCGGCACTGCTGGAGGTTGGGTAAAGGGATCTACAGGATATTCATTTAAACATACTGAAAAAAAAGTAAGTAAGGTTATAGAGAATTTAAAGAGTAATAGATTGCCCTCTGAAGGTTTAATAAGTAAACGTTTCAAATTTTATGACAAAATATTTTTAAAAGTCTTACATGATGAGAACGAAAAGGGACCTTGGATTTTTAATCAGTTTTATGAAAAAAATTCATCAGAAACAATGCTTCGATTTTTAGATGAAGAATCGAGCTTTAAAGAAGAATTAAGTATTATGATTTCTTTATTCTCTGGTGCTTTTATTAAAGCATTTTTTAAAACACTTTAATGTTTTTAATAAACAACTTATTCCAATAACAACTGGTCTATCGTTTTTCTTACTTTTTCACTATTCCAATTAGCAGCTCCAGTTTCATCAATTACTATTTTTCCAGCTTTATCTATTAGAAAAGTTCTAGGTATACTTGAAACTTTAAACCTTTCTGGAGGAACTCCGGTTGGAATGTATGTCGTAAAATGGTATTCCTTCTTGTCTAAAAATGATTTAATAGTCTTTTTATCTTCAGAAGACACTAAAATAAATTCAATTTTATCTTTATAATCATTATGTAGCTTTTCTAAGCTAGGCATCTCTGCGATACATGGAGGGCACCAAGTTGCCCAAAAATTAACTAAAACAACTTTCCTTTTGGTTTCGTTAAAATTAAAATTAGTAGAATTTAGAGTTGTTAACTCCCAATTGTAATTAGTTATTTTATTGTTATTAGTTTCTAAACTAGGAGAAAAAAGAGCTAATCCTTTGTTTAGGAAAACTTGAATTGGTAATCGAGTACTGGGAATAATTAAGAGTAAAATGATAATAAAAAACACACCATTTTTAATTGTGTTTGCTTTTAGTTTCATTTAGAGTTAATTAACTAATAGTTCTTCATCTTTTTTAAAGATTCTAATTTCTTTTCTATTAAAATTAAGATAATGAGATTCTTTTAATTCATTTAAAAGAACATTTAGAGTCGGTCTAGATGTGCCAATTAATGACGCAATATCACTTTGTGTGTAGGGGTGTTTAATAATATGATCTCCTGTTTTGTCACAGTCATAGCCGTAGTCTAAACAAAGTTCGTCTAAAAACTCAACCAAGCGCGTTTTTGTATCTTTAAATAAAAGTAATTGTAAACGACGTTCTAGTTTTTTGAATTTATAACCAATAAACTTATAGATTTTAACGCTAAAAGTTTGATTGTTTCTCATTAAGTCATGCATGGTGTCTACAGCTATAGGGCATATAGATGTTTTATTTTCTATAGATTGTGCAAATTCATCGCGTTTTTCTTCTCCAAGAATTGCTTTTTCACCAAATAATTGACCTCTAGATAAAATGGCTTTAATTATTTCATCCCCATCTTCATTATAATAGCCAATTTTTACTTTTCCTTTTTCAATAAGAAAAACTTTATTTGAAGAGTCTTCTGAGAAATAGATGTAGTCTTTTTTGCTATAATCTTCAAAGCAATGATCTTTTTTGTAGGTTTTAAACTTATGGGGACATAGTACCTTAAAAAGGTTTGTGTCTTCAAAAAACCAAAGAGAGTTCATAGTTTTACATGTTTTGGTTATAGTTAAGTCTATTAGATTCAGATTTCCTTACAAAAAAACGCTTAAAAAAAATTAAGCGTTTTTTTGATAAATTTATAATGTAAGTTTTAAACTTAAAATTGATAAGTCTAAATATAATTATTAATAGATCTTATAAGACGCACTCAGTATAAGTTGATCAGGCCTAGTGTCTAATCGATCGGGATTTACATTGGTGTTATTAAGAATAATAGTGGTTTCATTTTCACTAAATCCTCTTTCATAGCGTAAATCTAATCCTAGTTTGTTTAAGCTTACTCCAATACCAAAATGAATACCTATAGAAAAATTATTTTCTAACTCAGTTACTGTAGCATCTTCTAAGTCTGTATCAATTATATATTGAAGAGCTGGGCCAGTAAAAACGCTAAGAGGACCTATAACTTTAAGACCAGCTAATAACGGCGCATCTATTTTTTTTAGTTGAAAAGTACCAGCATCATAATCACTTTTGGTACTTGTGTATATTAATTCAGGTCTGAAATATAATTTAGATCCTAATTTTCCATAAACTCCAATGTGATAACCTATATTCCTGTCTGGGTTCTCAACAGTATTGGTAATCGTTTTAAAATAATCGCCATTTCCATTGTAATTTAATCCTCCTTTAATTCCAAAACCGTTTCCGGTTTGTGAAAAAAGAGAGGTTATTGTAAATAAGGAAAGTGCTGAAAATAAACAAATTGATTTCATGATTTTCGTTTTTTGATTCATTATAAAAACGAATCAATACTACTTTTATTTTCTTTTAATTACTTTTTCACAAGCATTTACAATCGCATCTGCATTTAAACCATATTTATCCATAAGTTGAGCTGGAGTTCCAGATTCTCCAAAAGTATCATTAGTAGCAATAAATTCTTGAGGTGTTGGTTTGTGTTGAGATAAAACTCTAGCAACACTTTCTCCTAATCCACCCATGTGATTGTGCTCTTCAGCAGTAACAATGCATTTTGTTTTTGATACAGAATCAATTATTGCTTTTGCATCTAAAGGCTTAATGGTATGTATATTTATGATCTCTGCAGAAATACCTTTTTCATTTAAAGTTTTCGCAGCTTCAAGAGCTTCCCATACTAAATGTCCAGTAGCAACGATAGTTACATCTGTACCACTAACTAAATGTAAGGCTTTTCCTATTTCGAATTTTTGATCTTCTGGTGTGAAATTAGCAACTTTTGGTCTTCCAAAACGAAGATAAACAGGACCTTGGTGGTCAGCAATAGCTATAGTAGCAGCTTTTGTTTGATTATAATCGCAAGGATTTATAACAGTCATTCCAGGAAGCATTTTCATTAATCCAATATCTTCAAGAATTTGGTGTGTTGCTCCATCTTCACCTAATGTTAAGCCAGCATGTGAGGCACAGATTTTTACGTTTTTATCAGAATAAGCAACACTTTGTCTTATTTGGTCATAAACACGACCTGTAGAAAAGTTTGCAAAAGTACCAGTGAATGGTATTTTTCCTCCAATAGTCATACCTGCAGCCAAACCAATCATATTTGCCTCTGCTATTCCTACTTGGTAAAAACGCTCAGGATGATTCTTTTTAAAATCGTCCATTTTTAAAGACCCAATTAAATCAGCACAAAGTGCAACAACATTTTCGTTAGTTTGCCCTAACTGTGTTAATCCGGCTCCAAAACCAGATCTGGTATCTTTATTTCCTGTATTTGTGTATGTTTTCATTTTCCTCCCCTAACCCCTCCAAAGGAGGGGGATTCTTTACTGGGTATTTTTTTAATTTATCTTTAAATATATAGTATTCCGTTCGACTAATAATTCCTCCCCCTTTGGGGAGGTTAGGAGGGGGTTAATAATCACCTAATGTTTCCGCATTTTGAGCTAAACCTGTAGCTAATTGCTCATCATTTGGAGCTTTTCCATGCCAAGCATGTGTATGCATCATAAAATCGATGCCATTACCCATTATTGTTTTTAGTAAAACACAAACAGGTTTTCCTTTCCCTGTAGCTGCTTTTGCTTCAGCCATTCCTTTTTGGATAGCGCTTATATTATTTCCTTCTTCTATATCTATAACAGTCCATCCAAAAGCTTCAAATTTACCTCGAATACTTCCCATAGGAAGGACATCATCTGTAGATCCATCAATTTGCTGCCCGTTTAAATCTATGGTAGCAATAATATTGTCAACTTTATTTCCAGAAGCATACATAATGGCTTCCCAATTTTGGCCTTCTTGTAGTTCTCCATCACCATGTAAACTATATATTAAATGGTTGCAATTATTTAGTTTTTTTGCTTGAGCAGCTCCTAAAGCAACACTCATTCCTTGACCTAAAGAACCAGAAGCAATTCTTACTCCAGGAAGATCTTCATGAGTGGTAGGGTGACCTTGTAATCTAGAGTTTATTAGTCTAAAAGTATTTAATTCTTCTACAGGGAAGTATCCAGCTCTAGCTAACACACTATAAAATACAGGCGAAATATGACCATTAGAAAGAAAAAAAAGATCTTCTCCAATACCATCCATATCAAAGCCTTCTTTACGATCCATTATATCATTATACAAAGTCACAAAAAACTCGGCACACCCTAAAGATCCTCCTGGATGTCCAGAATTTACTTTATGAACCATACGTATAATATCCCTACGTACTTGTGTTGTTAAATCAGTCAATTGTTGTGTATTCGCCATTTTTAAGTTATTAAAATTTAAGCTTCAAAAATAAGGTTTTAAAAAGGGTGTACAAAAACTCCATTAAGGCACTTATTAACCAATTGCATTGATTTGCTAACAATTTTAAAGGAAATTAAGTAATGTAAAATGATTAGCTAATTATTCCTCGTTAAATCTAACTGTACATATTCTTTTTATTGCACTTAATTTTATTAAATGTTTAAGAGCCCATGTGATTTTGTTAATTATCTTTGACGATTCTTAGTTAACACGATTTATGAAATTCGATTTAAAAGCAAAAGATACTCAAAGTAATGCAAGAGCTGGTGTAGTTACTACAGATCATGGGGTTATAGAAACACCAATATTTATGCCTGTAGGAACAGTTGGGACAGTTAAAGGAGTTCACCAAAGAGAACTTAAAGAAGAAGTTAATCCAGATATTATTTTAGGAAACACATACCATTTATACTTAAGACCTCAAATAGAGATTTTAGAAAAAGCAGGTGGTATACATAAGTTTATGAATTGGGATCGTAATATCTTGACAGATTCTGGTGGGTACCAAGTGTATTCTTTATCGGCTAATAATAAAATTAAAGAAGAAGGTGTGAGGTTTAAATCTCATATTGATGGAAGTTCCCATTTCTTCACGCCAGAAAACGTTATGGAAACACAGCGTAGTATTGGAGCCGATATTATCATGGCTTTTGATGAATGTACTCCATATCCATGTGATTATAATTATGCTAAACGATCCATGCATATGACGCATCGTTGGTTAGAAAGGTGTTTAACACATTTAGATAAAACACCACTTAAATATGATTATAACCAAACTTTTTTCCCTATTGTACAAGGGAGTACTTATAAAGATTTAAGAAAACAGTCTGCCGAATATATAGCTGGAGTAGGGGCAGAAGGGAATGCTATTGGTGGGCTTTCTGTAGGAGAACCAGCAGAAGAGATGTATGCTATGACAGATGTCGTGACTGCTATTTTGCCAGAGGATAAACCACGTTATTTAATGGGAGTAGGAACTCCTATAAATATATTGGAAAATATTGCTTTAGGAATAGATATGTTTGACTGCGTAATGCCTACGCGAAATGCTAGAAATGGAATGCTGTTTACGGCTTATGGTTCTATAAATATTAAAAACGTAAAGTGGAGGGACGATTTCTCTCCAATAGATGAAATGGCAATGACTTTTGTAGATACCGAGTATTCTAAAGCATATTTACGTCATTTATTTACAGTAAACGAATTATTAGGAAAGCAAATAGCGACCATTCATAATTTAGGATTTTATTTATGGTTGGTTAGAGAAGCTAGAAAACATATATTAGCTGGAGATTTTAGAACATGGAAAGATAAAATGGTAAAACAAATGGATAATCGTTTATAGTCTGTGAAGATATTAGATTGGTACATATTAAAACGTTATTTATTTACTTTTGTAATAATGCTCTTGTTGTTTATTCCTATTGGAATAACGGTTCATTTAGCAGAAAAGATAAATAAGATTTTAGAAAAAGAAGTTCCTTTTGTTGAGATCGCTCTTTATTTTTACGACTTTACAATTTACTTCGCTCATTTATTATTTCCTTTATTTTTATTCCTTTCTGTAATATGGTTTACTTCAAAATTAGCCAATAATACAGAGATTGTAGCCTTTTTAAGTTCTGGTGTATCGTTTACACGTTTTTTAAGGCCTTATTTAATAGGAGCTACAATAGTGGCTTTATTATCTATTGTTTTAGGTCTTCATATGGCGCCAAGAGCAAGTAAAGGGTTTAATGATTTTCAGTATAAATATCTTAAAAGTAAAAAATCAAAAGCGAAGAGTTTGCTAAAACAAATTAATGATAACGACATTATTTATGTGAGTAGTTTTGATTCTAAAAAAAGCTCGGGTAATAATTTTGTTTTAGAGCACTTTGAAAACGGGCAAATGACTTATAAAATTAATGCGAATAGCATTAGGTATATTGAAAAAGATTCTTTTTATAGACTACGTAATTATTTTAAAAGGCAAGTAGGCGAAAATAATGATATATTAGAATCCGAAAGAAAAAAAGACACGCTGTTTTCGTTCGATTTAGAAGATTTAACTCCTGTAGAATACATAGCAGAAACATTAAAATATAGCGATTTAGTGCATTTTATAGATAGAGAAGAGAAAAGAGGGTCTTCAAATATTGGACGTTATAAATTAGAAAAATACAGAAAATGGAGCTTACCAGTATCTGTTTTTATTTTAACTATAATAGGAGTTGCAGTATCTTCAAGAAAGAGAAGAGGAGGAATGGGAGTGAATTTGGCATTAGGAATAACAATAGCAATGATATTTGTGTTTTTTGATAAGATATTTGGAACATTAGCTTCCCAATCAGATTTCCCTCCTTTAATCGCAGTTTGGTTCCCTAATGTTATTTTTGGAATCTTGTCTGTAATTTTGTTGTACAATGCTAAACGATAAAATTAAAAATTATCTTCATTTACATTTTTTAGTATTCATAGCTGGTTTTACTGCTATTCTAGGTAAATTAATTACTATAGAAGCCGTTTCATTAGTTTGGTATAGAATGCTAATAGCTTCTGTTTTAATGTATTTATATATTAAAATAACAAGAAAGGATATAAATATTACTAAGAAAAGCTTAGTAAAACTTTCTTTAGCAGGAATTATAATTGCTTTACATTGGATCACATTTTTTGGAGCTATTGATGCTTCAAACGCTTCTATAGCTTTAGCCATGTTTTCTACAGGTGTTTTTTTTGCTTCTCTTATAGAGCCCATAATTTATAAACGGAAGCTGATTTGGTATGAAATTCTTTTTGGGACTATTGTCGTTTTTGGTATTTATATCATTTTAGAAAGTGAAATGCGTTATTTAAAAGGAATGATTCTAGGAGTAGTTTCTGCTTTTTTTTCCTCATTATTTGCAGTTTTAAATGGCAAATTCCTTGAGAAACATTCTGCTACAAAAATTTCCTTTTATGAATTTATAAGTGGCGTTTTATTTATTACAGTTTTTCTTTTTTTTTATGGAGAAGGATATTCTTTCAAATTCTTTGAATTAGAAAAAACAGATATTATATATTTAATTATTCTAGCTTCAATATGTACAACATACGCTTTTATAGCATCTACTCATGTGATGAAATATATAAGCCTTTATACCGTAGTTCTAACTTATAACTTAGAAACTATTTACGGAATAATTTTAGCACTAATCTTATTTCCTGAAAGTGAACAAATGTCTTCAAATTTTTATTATGGATCAGGAATTATACTCGGAGTGGTTATACTTAATGGCCTTTTAAAAAGCAGTAATACCAATTATTAATAGAAATGCGCTTTAAATAAATTATTGTAAAATTCTGTATGAGTAATTGACATTACTGTATCGGGAACGATATAGCTAAATCAAAATAAAACGTCATAAATTTACATAAAAAATAGTTCATCTGTAGTGTAGTTAACCCGTATTATTCATCGGAATAATATTTTGGTCAATCATTCAATATTATATTTTACAATTACTTATTTCTTTATATTTTGTAATTTCTAAGCTATTTTTTGAGTTGTACTTGAGTATAATGTGTCTAATAAATTTATAAATCACGTGATTTTTCACATCAAGACATAGGTATCCCAAGGTTTTAAAATTGACACTTTAAAACCGTTATTGAGTTATGATCTCTCGAAACAAATCTTGATTAACAAATGCTTTTGATAACTGATAGTAAAT
>CALGLR010000080.1 GCA_937959395.1 uncultured Flavobacteriaceae bacterium
GTTCTTGCTTAAAATGTAATCGACAACTCTGCTCGTCTGTAAAATGAACTCCAAAAGAAAATATATTCATGGTTAACTATTTAAAAATCAATTAAATATACGTAATTATAATGAAATTAGGGATGTTTACGGACATACAAATTTTTTAATTTCTATTTTTGGTTTTAATTTTATCCAATAAACATATAGGTGTAAATTTTATCCCATCTTAGATTTTAAGTTATAATTAGTATAAGATGTGTTTTATTAAAAGTTAACTAAGATTTTAATAGCATACTCTTAGATTATAAAATTGTAATTTTGAAAAAATAATAATTCATGAAACTTGTAGTGTCACCAGCAAAATCTTTAGATTTTGATAGTAAATTACCAACAAATCAAACTACAGAAGCTCAATTTTTAAAGCAGTCTGAACGTTTAAACACTCTTCTTAAAAAGAAAAGTGCGAAAAAACTATCTGCTCTTATGAAAATAAGTGATGCTTTAGGGCAACTAAACTATGAGCGAAATCAAAATTGGGAACTTCCTTTTACTAAAAATAATGCAAGACCTGCGATTTATGCTTTTAATGGTGATGTATATAGAGGTTTAGATGCTTATACGATATCTAAAGATAAAATAGATACGCTACAAAGTACAGTACGCATATTATCAGGTTTATACGGCATATTAAAACCATTAGATTTAATACAAGCTTATCGTTTAGAAATGGGTACAAAATTCCCTGTTGGGAAAAATAAAAATTTATATGAGTTTTGGAAAAAAGACATTACTCAAAGCTTAAACGAAGAGTTAAAAGAAGGAGAGCTGTTTTTAAACTTAGCGAGTGTAGAGTATTTTAAAGCGATAGATATTAAAGCTTTAAAAGTTCCTGTTGTAAACGTGGCCTTTAAAGAGTTTAAAAATGGCGAGTATAAAAACATTGCAATTTTTGCCAAGCTAGCTCGTGGTTTAATGTCAAGATATATTATTGATACTAATGCAGAAACATTAAACGATATAAAAGGGTTTAATTATGAGCGGTATGGTTTTAGTGAAGTATTATCTTCTCCAAACGAATTAGTTTTCACAAGATAATTAAACTTCTCAATGTATTATTATCTCATTTTAGCATTACAAGGTTTTTGTATTTATCATTTAATTAAAAACAGAAACGAATATTACTGGTTATTTCTTATCGTATTTGTACCAGTAATTGGCTGTATAATTTATTTAGTGACTCAGGTTTACAATAAAAAAGACGCTAATAAAATACAAGAAAATCTTACCTCTATTTTGGTTCCCACTAAAAAAGTAAATGATTTAAAAAAACAACTAGAGTTTGCAGGTTCTTACCAGAACAGATTAAATCTGGCCGATGCTTATATAGAAATGAAGGATTATGAAAATGCTATCTCTCATTATAAAGAAGCGTCAAAAGATTCTTCTCAAAATAATTATCATAGCTTAGAACAGCTTGTAATTTGTTATTATCATACGGGTAATTTTGATTTATCTATTTCTACTGCTGAAATGATTAAAGCACGTATTGAATTTACTAAATCTGAAGCACAGTTTTCTTATGCACTGGCTTTAAAAAATAAAGGATTATTAGCTGAAGCTGAAACAGAATTACGAAAAGTAGATCAACGGTATTCAAATTATAATAAGCGTTTAGTACTTGCTAATTTTTTAATAGAACAAAATAAAGTAGAAGAGGCGAAAACAATTCTAAATGAATTGTCTAATGAAGCGAAGTACATGAAACCTCCTAGTAAACGTTTGCATCGTACTACATTTGTTGAGATCGAACGTTTATTAAAGACACTATAATGTTTTTACACGAGCACCCATACAAACCTTTTATTTCTGAAAACACAACAAAACTTATTGTAGGGACATTACCTCCACCACGATTTTCTATGGGAAAATTAAAAGCAGGAGATGTTAATTTTTGTTACGGCAGTATAGACGGATTACTTTGGCCAGTATTAGATAAAATATTCAATCTTAAATTAAAATTCGAAACAACTTCAGAAGCTATTAAACAAAGAAAAGATTTTTTAAAAAGTAGAAATATAGGAGTTTGCGATATTGTAGCAAGTGCAGAACGTGATAAAATAGATGCTTCAGATATAGGGATGCAAAACCCTAAATTTAGAAATGTAATACGTTATATAAAAGAATATCCTAAAATCGATACATTAATATTTACTGGCGGCAATAGTAAAAATGGACCAGAATATTTTTTTAGACAACATTTAAAAACGTTTAATTTAAAGTTACAAGTCGTTTCTAAAGAAGTACCAAGAATACATGAGTTTTTCATTCCTAGTGAAACGAGCAAAGATTCTAAGTTAGATCGAATAATTAAAACCATTTCTTTAACGGCACCTTCAGGAGCTGCAAATAGGGCAATAGGAAGTATGGATTTGTATAAACAATTAAAAAATAAGAATTCGAATTTTAATACTTTCGATTTTAGAGTCATGCAATATAGAGACGTGTTTTAAAAATGAAAGTATTCAAATTTAAAATGGTATTGCTTCTCCTCAATAAAAAAATCGATAGGCTTGAACCAAACCAATAATAAGTAAAACAATACCCATTGTTTTGTTAATAGGTGAACTACTTGCTTTTAGTTTATCTTTCAAAAAATAACTTAGTTTACTAAAAGAAAATAAAACAACAAGCTTAGTAATAAAAACACCTAAAAGGAATACGATTAAATTTAATGGTGTAAACATCGTTTCAAATTCTTGAGTAATAAAGGTGAGTACAAAAACCCAGAAAATAATCACTTGCGGGTTAATAAGTGAAATAAAAGCACCTCTAACAAATTCTGAAACCTGTAAAGTGTTATTGTTTTTTAATTGAGGGTTAGCTTTTCTAATTAAATTATAAATACCAAGACCAATAAAAACAGAGAAAATAAAGATTTGAATCCAAGAATTGGTTTCAAAAAATTGCTCAATACATTTTCCAAAGTAAATAGCCGATACAGCTATTAAAATCTCTACAATGGCTGCCGACATAGAAAATTCCATAGCCTTTCTTCTCGATTTATTTACTGTAATACTAACCACCGATAAATTTACAGGCCCAAGAGGTAATGATCCAGCAATTGTCGTGGCTATGGCAATAAAAAAATAAGTAAGTAAAGTGATTTCCATATTTTAAACCGTATAGTTGTTTAGACGGGAAAACATTAGTTTTCTAACAAAGAGTTAATGGTTTTATATGTTTTTTTAAACGAATGTATTTAATAATCTTATTTCTATATAAGGAAATCAAGTCTGTTCGAGTGCTTCGACATGAAGGAGAAGTGTATCGAGAACAGTGATTTTCGTATCAAAAACCTATTCTCGATACTGTTTTTTTTACTTTGTTGCAAAAAAATCACTCGAATTGACGGTTTTATATGTATCTTTTAGTTTAATAATTAATAGATAATTCTTTTAAGACTATAATAGCTTTATTTGCGTCTTTTTTATTTACAAAAATATGATCATGATAAAACGCAGCAACAACATTACAACTTATATTGTGTTTTGCTAATTCATTTGAAAACAAAGCGGTTAAACCTACTGCCTCTAAAGACGAATGAATAGTAAGTGTTATCCAAGAGGAAACGAAATCATATTTAAGATTTAAATCATCAGCCTTTGTTTGTTCTATAATTATAGTAATTCCTTCAGCCTCTTTAAATTCACAAAGGGTATCCTCTCTGTTAATACCATTTAAATCTATAACTGTAGAAAACACATAGTTTCCTTCATTAAGTTTAGGAGTCATTCCTTTAATTAATTTTGATAAATTTTTTTCTGGAGTCATTAATCTATTTTATGCATTTACTCTAGTTAAACAAAGTTCGACTATTTTTTTTAATCCATGTTTCCAATAGTTAAGTCAAAGCCTGTGAACTCATTTTAAGCTTTTTAGATTGAAGCAAAAATTAGTCATTTTGGGTTTGGTTGATGGCTTTTTTGATTTGCATAGCATCGCTGCGTAATGAAAAAAGGCCAAAACCAGATATAAAAGGCCAATTTTTTAGCTAATTGAAAAAGTTTAAACGAGTTCTATGTAAAAAGAACTGCAAACCATAAATAAGTAGTACTTTTGCAACTTAATATAAAAGAGGTGATTCAAATAAAATAGAATGTCATCTCATTTACCAAATAAAATGTTGGTAAATGTCCGTTATGGACTTTCTAAATACAATTTATGTCATTTAAATCTCTGGGGTTATCCGAAAATTTACTTAAAGCAATTAGTAAAAAAGGATATGAAACTCCATCACCCATTCAAGCAAAAGCAATTCCTCCAGTTTTAGAAGGTAAAGATGTACTCGCTTCGGCACAAACAGGAACAGGTAAAACAGCAGGTTTTACATTGCCGCTATTACATATATTATCGGAAAACCCAAAAGAAAAATTTAGACCTGTTCGTGCGTTAATTTTAACTCCAACAAGGGAACTAGCAGCTCAAGTCTATGCTAATGTAAAAGAATACAGTGAGTTTTTAGAAATAAGAAGTGCTGTGATTTTTGGAGGTGTAAATCAAAAGCCTCAAGCAGCTGCTATTAGAAGAGGTGTAGATGTCTTAGTCGCAACGCCAGGGAGATTACTAGATTTACAAAATCAAGGTTTATTGTCGCTAAAACGTGTAGAAATTTTTGTTTTAGATGAAGCAGATCGCATGTTAGATATGGGGTTTCTTCGAGATATGGAACGTATTATGAAATTAATGCCTCCAAAAAGACAAAACTTAATGTTTTCGGCTACTTTTTCTAAAGACATAAGAAAGTTGGCCAATGGTATTCTAAATCACCCTGTACAGGTTGAAGCAACACCAGAAAACACGACTGTCGATGCTATTTCTCAAAAAGTATATAGAGTTGCAAAAGGTAAAAAAACAGGGTTAGTAATAAAATTAATTTCTGAAGGGAATTGGCAACAAGTTTTAATATTTACAAGAACAAAACACGGTGCCAATAATTTAACAAAAAAATTAGCTAGTGCAGGAATTACAGCTGCAGCAATACACGGAAATAAAAGCCAGGGTGCAAGAACAAAAGCATTATCTGGTTTTAAGAGTGGTAAGATACGAGTTATGGTAGCGACAGATATTGCAGCTCGTGGTTTAGATATTCCTTTATTGCCTCATGTTGTTAATTATGAGATTCCTAATATTTCTGAAGATTATGTACATCGTATTGGTCGAACAGGAAGAGCTGGAGCTAGTGGAGAAGCGGTATCTTTAGTAAGTGCAGATGAAACGTCTTATTTACGAAGTATTGAAAAACTAGTAGGAATGAAAATTCCTATGGAAATTATCGAAGGTTTTGAGCCAGATCCTAATGCGTCTACTGAACCTGTTAAACAAGGAGGAGGACGAAATAGAAGTGGAGGAGGTGCTAGGAATTCTAGCAAAAAATCTAAATCTAATGATTCTAAAGGCGGAAATTCTTCTAATAAAAAGAGAAATAATCGTAATAGAAACCGAAATAAACGTTCTAATTAATTTTATGAGTTAGTATGACACAAAGTTTAAAAGATAAAATCATTACAGTTTGCAATAAGAAGATAGAGCAAAAAGGAGTTAATGTGGGATTGTCTTTTTATGCTTTTTTTTCAAACAAAAATGATAATCCAGAGTTATTAATGGAAGTAGCAACATGGTGGATTATGGAACATAAATTAGATCATTTTGAAAAAGCGATCAAGATAAAGAACTTGGTTAAGTAAGAGTCACTATGGCAGAGTCACAACCTAATAACCCATTACATGGCATAAAGCTAGAGCAAATTATAAACGATTTGGTAGCGCATTATGGCTGGGAATATATGGGGCATACCATAAATATTCGTTGTTTTAATGAAAACCCTTCTGTGAAATCAAGTTTGAAATTTTTACGACGTACACCTTGGGCTAGAACTAAGGTTGAAGCGATGTATTTAAAAATGTTAAATAACAGATCTAAATAATGAGCTTAAAATTTAGAAAGGTGTAAAAGTTTTGAAAAAAAATGAGGCTGTCTAAAAAGGTCAGTTTCGTCAACCTGAACTTGATTCAGGTTCTCGCAACTATCTATTATACAGCATTATGAGATTATGAAATAAATTTAGAATGACGATTAGAAATGCTTTTCAGACAGCCTCATTTTTTTGGGCATCTTACCCAAATGTAAGTTTAAAAGCGTTCTATTTCACAAAAACGTTTTTTTCTATTTTTCCAGTAGTTTTGTTAGTCTTGATAGTTAAAAAGTGTCTACCTCTTTTTAAATTACCAATATTTATTCTATTTCTACCTTTTTTAATATTTCTGTTTAAGTTTCTTACTGTATTTCCATTTCTATCAACTAATTTTAAATTAGCTCTGTCACTAATATCACTATCAATAATTACTCTTAATCTTTTAGCAAATCTGTTTACTACTTTAAGATTTATTACATCTTGAATAGCATTTGGTTGGTCATCATCATCATCATCATCATCATTTCCATCAGGTATATTATTTATATTAATTCTAACAAAACGATTTCCTTGAATTTGATAAAATCCATCAGAAGGTACTTGAACTAGAAAAATATCTCTATAGTTAATGTTGCCTAGTTGTCCTAAATTATTTGTTCTCGTAGTAGGATCAAATCTTAAAGTCGTTTGAGATCCGAAATTACGATTGCCGTTAGCAATACGAAGCCCGACAGCTTGAGAAGCTGGGCGAGTATCAATTCTTGATAAGCTTTCTGTGTTTATTGCCCATGCACCGTTACCACTCAATCCATTTCCTGCTGAATCTTTAATGGTAAGTTGTAAAGGACTTGTTCCAAAAGCTGTTGTAAACTCAAAAGAGATGGTTTTGTTCGCAAATCTGCTATCAAAAGGACCACCTGTTTGAAAAACAGTTCCATTTTGGTTTTTTAATTCCCATGTAATTTCTTGTGGGGCATCATCGAATCTAATAACCAGTTTAGAAGGAGCAAAGCTAGCCCCTTGAGCGTATGTAGTTGTAGAGCATACGAACATTAATGATGTTAAAAATAAAAGTTTGATTGTTTTCATTTGTTATTGTTGTTTTAAATTTAAACAAATATGCATATAAAATTTTTATTCAATTGTACTTGAAAGACTTTTTACAGCCATATTACAGTTTTTATACAGTTGTTTTTCTTGTCTATAAGTGCTTGTTATTTAACGGTGTATTTGATTTTATTTGTAAATACACTTGTTGCGTAAAGAAATTTTGCAAAGTGAATATTTATTTCATCTAACGATTTTTTTTGAAAACATATAGGGCTTTTTCCTAAAAACAAAAGAAGTAGATTTTAAACAGAAATATCCAAGTGATTATCTTTTTTTTAACTAGATAAAAAACTATTCTTTGAGATCGATTTTACTTTAAAAATGAGTTGAAGATATATTTCTAATAAAGCAAAGCTTTGATTTTTAATCAAGTATTAGTGAGTTTCTAATCCAAAATATTTTATTCGTTGATTATTGCTTTTTGTAGCTAAACTTTAATAGTAAGGTAAACAGAGACTCATCATAAAAAAGGTGATGAGATTAAAAGATAAAAGCAATAGTTTATTTAAAACTATTGCTTTTATATATTGGAGTTAAGGTAAATATAATTTTATTATCTAACTATAAATCGTCTAGTTATTTCACCAGAAGTATTATTGGTTTTTACGGTTAAGAAATGTACGCCACTTCTTAAGTTTCTTATGCGAATTCTATTGGTTCTTCTCTCTGTTAAATTAGCAGATCCTTCACTAACAGTATTTCCATTTAGATCAACTAGTCTGTAATCGGCTCTATCATTAATAGTACTAAGTAAATTAACTATGGCTGAACCTCTAAAGCCATTGAAAACTCTAACATTTAAAGAAGATTCAATAGTTTGAGGTGAATCATCATCACCGTCGTCATTATCATCATCATTTTGTATAACGATATTAACCCTTACAAAACGATTTCCTCTGATTTGATAAAATCCGTTTGAAGGTGTCTCAAATACAAAAATATCTCTAAAATTAATTGAACCAAGTGCACCTAAATTACCTGCTCTGTCTCCTCGTTCAAAAGTAACTGAGGCTTGAGATCCAAAATTACTATTACCGTTAACAATACGATCTCCAACTGCTTCACGAACAGGTCTAGACTCAATTCTAGAAATTCGTTCAGTATTAATTGCCCAAGCACCGTTTCCACTTAAACCATTTCCAGCAGAATCTTTAATTACAAATGTTAAAGGTCCAGCAAAAGCTGTAGAAAATTCATAGGCAATTGTTCGATTTGCAAAACGACTATCGAAAGGGCCTCCGGTTTGGATTACATTTCCTGTTCTACCTCTCAATTCCCAAGTTATTTCTTGAGGAGCATCATCAAATCTAATTAGAAGTTTTGATCCTGATATTGATGATGGTTGAGCAAATAACGGGGATGAAAATGCTAATAAAATAGCTGTCGTTAATAAAAGTTTAATTTTTTTCATAATTTTTAAGTTTTAAATATTTACTCAGATATGGTCGATGATATAAATTATAACTTACAGATTAAATACATTTTTTAAAAAAAATAAAGTATTGTAATTCTTTGATTAAGTATTCTTTGCTATTTTTTTAACTATTTGTTAGGGCTTTTCTAAGCATTATAACATCTTATCGGTTTTTATTTTTTTTAAATTATATCGGTCATTAATTGAATTTATTGTAGAAAAAAAATAAAATATAGATTGAGCTAGGGATTTCTCTTACTTTTATGATAGAAAGAAAAAAAGAGTGTTTTGTCAAGGTGAATTCAATTGATAAATGGTATCGTAGAAATATAAATTTTTACATCTACAAAGTCAAAATGGGTTCATTTTCAAAAAAGATCCTATACGGGTTTATTTTAAAAAGTAGTTGGCTCACACTTCAAAAAAAAGAGATTAAATTTGCCTTTTGAGCTTATTTTAATTGCCTTTTTCCTTCGTAAATAACAATACTTACAGCATTAGAAAGATTTAAACTTCTTATATGCTCACTGTATAAGGGGATTTTATAGAGTGATTCAGAATGTTTATCAATTAGGTCTTTAGGCAAACCAACCGATTCTTTTCCAAATACTAAAAATAAGTCATTTTCAAACGGAATATCCCAATGATTCGATTTTCCATGACTGGATAAAAAAGCCATCTTCTTAGATTGATTTTGTTCAAAAAAATCAGTTATAGATTCATACATAATAACATTAATGTGTTTCCAATAGTCTAACCCTGCTCGTTTTAATCGCGCATCAGTAAGTTCAAACCCAAAAGGTTTTACAAGGTGTAAAGTACTCCCAGAAGCTAAACTAAGACGACCTATGTTTCCTGTGTTGTTTGGTATTTCTGGCTCTATAAGAACAATGTTAAGTGGCATTTTTTGAAATTATTTTAATAACAAATAATCGAATTAATAAAACAAAAGGAAATCCATGAAGTACAACATCCCACCAATCTTTTAATTGCATACCAGTGGCACCACCTTTTATCCAATTTAATTTACCAATAATATGTGGTTCTGGATAGTAAGGCGCTAATCCTAATGTTAGGCAAAGTAAAACAATAACTTTAAAACTATTTAAGAGTTTCATTTATAGTAAAAAGAATGAGGCTGTCTGAAAAGTATTTTCAACGTCATTCTGAATTTATTTCAGAATCTCACAATACTATGCGCTAGCCTTTTGTGAGAACCTGAATCAAGTTCAGGTTGACGAAACAACCTTTTTAGACAGCTTCGTTCTTTAGATTAATCAATTAGAGGTTTTCCAATTTCGTTAATTTCTTCATTATTTCCTCCTTTAGGATCTGGGCCATATTCATTAGGACCTGTATCTCCTTCTGTACAGAACAAAACAAGTATCCAAATAAACCCAACAAGAGGAATTAGTACAATAAAATAGAACCAGCCACTTTTTCCGACATCATGTAGTCTTCTTACTACAACAGCTAAAGAAGGAATAAAAACGACTACGCTATAAATCAATACAAGAATAGATAGTATTCCTGCTAATCCACTGCTGGATTCTACTAAAGCGGCACTACCAATGTTTAAAGGCAATATTATTAACATGTTAATTAGAGTAAACATCCAATATTCTTGTCTTCTTGCTCTTCCCGAAAAATTTGCATAATTGTCTCTCACGACTTTTAAATACCATTCCATAGTTTAAATTTTATATTAGTTAGTTTAAGGTTATTTGACGGTAAAAATATTCAATTTAATATTGAATTCACAAATTTGTTTATGTATTTTACTTTGTTAAGTATTTAAAAATACAATATTAAACTACATTATGGTTAAGCAAAATAAAGTAGTGACTTTAAAACTATTTAAGAGTTTCATATTTATACTTATTATAGGTGGTTTAAAAATGAATTTTATTGAAGCTTAAGAAGGTTTAAATCCACTCCAACAATATCTAAATCTTCGTAAAAGAAATAATAGTTGTGTTTTTCTAATAAGGTTTCAATACCTTGTTTTTGCTCTTCATTTAAATTTACAACCTCTGCTTTTACTAGTTTTGGATGGTATTTTGAAAAATCAAACATCATAATTATCTCATAATCGTAACCTTCTGTATCGGATTGGAAATAGTCAAACGATGTTAGATTGTTCTCTTCGATAATTTGCATTAAAGGAGTTGCCGTTACTTGTTCTTCAATAATATCTTCTTTTTTAATGAACTCGTGTTTTGCTAAATGATTAATATCGAAAGATGCCATACCTTTAACCCAATCTGGGTAGGAATGCGCTTTATTTTTATTTATTTTATAGATACTAATATGTTTAGCTGTTTTATGAACTGCTTTATTAATTTTTAATATTTTGTTATGAGATTTGTAATTTTTGGACAATTCATCATAATACTCCTTTATAGGCTCTATAACGACACCAGAAATATTACGATCGATAACAAAATCGTAAAGAAAATCGAAGCTTTTGCCATCATTAGCACCAGCTTGTAAAAAGCTGAATTTACTACCTTTTGGGTAGTTCTTTCTAAGTATTCTTTTTGATGTAAATAATCTTTTTCTATATGATTTAAATATACCTAGTTTTTTAAATAAAAATGCTAATGATAAATAGATACGGTTTTCAACTTTCATAAATGCAACTTTATTTTTTAATTTTATTTCACTGCCGTCCGAAAGTTTTACCGATCGATCTAAATTAGCTTTTGAACTACTATAAACAGGCGTTATATCTGTTTTTTCACAGAAAATAAGTCCTCTTCAAAGTTTATTTTGATTTGTGGTTTTCCTCTGATTTTTTT
>CALGLR010000081.1 GCA_937959395.1 uncultured Flavobacteriaceae bacterium
TGATGCTTCTAGAATTAAGTATCAAGGTTTAAAAGGAGCTTACAAATTAGGTGGTAATGATAAAGAAGATAGAAGAGTTGAATTATTAGTTAGAACAATCAAATAAGATTTTATTAAAACTAAGACACAAACAACCAATAATATAACAACCAAAAAAATACAATCCATCCTAAGCGATTTAGTGAAACTAGAATTACAAATCCCTTAACTCTATTAAACAATTAAGACTATTTTAACCAACTAATTTCAACCATTATTTTTAAATTTGTTTTGTTTATTTTTAAGTAGAAAACCCATGACTATATGTTATGGGTTTTGTTTTTTATATTTTATTATTCTTGAAAACTCATTAATTAAAAAATATTGAAGTATTAATAAACCTGTAATAATGTTTTATTTTAGTGATAAATTTATATTCAGATGATAAAATTAACACTAATATCATTTTTTTTATTTCTACCATATTGTGTTTTCAGTCAAAATGTTGTGGATAAAGAAGTTAATACCATTTCAAAAAGAATTTTTCTTCCTGCTATTGAAATGGGATATGTTTATGAAAATTCAAAAATTTTAGGTGGTGGGTTATTAATTAAAACATCTATAGAATATAGATCAAAACAAAATGTTTTTTATAAACTTAATTATGATGTTTTTGATACTGAATACAAATTAAACAATATAAATAATTTTACTAACATTATACAAGGAAAAACCGCTATAGAAGACATAGTAATGGGTGTTGGTTATAGGGTTAGAAAAAGTAAAGTCCGTTACTTTTTGTTATACCAACTTGGAGTAAGATTTTATGATTATCCAAAATCTGAACAAACGAACGACATCATAATAATTCTTCAAAAAAAGAATACAAATACATTAAGTAGATATTCACTAGGTACTGAATATTATATTAATTCGAAGAGTGCAATAACATTAGAAATCTTTTTTGCGAACGTATGGAGGAAAAAAGATTTTTGGAAAACTAATAATAACTCTTTAGGAATAACAATTGGTTTTACAACCACAATTTTTTAATATGGCATAAAAAAAATAATAAACAGATTATACGACACTACTTTTTCTTCTGAATTAGAAATAAATGAAGAGGTTGTCACGTATTATGAGGAAAAACCTAAAGAACTTAATCTTATTGTAGAGAGAGAAAATTTTCAATCTACATTTCTACTCGTTTTTTTTATAATTGGACTTTTATTAACAACAGTCTCCAGAATACTGCAATTTATACTTAATGATTGGTTAAATGAGTTCATAAAAGTTGTTTTTTTAGATGTTCTGTCTGAAATTGGTATCGCTGTTTTTGGAGGAACATTAATAGTTTATATTTTAGAATTCTTGAGACATAAACATTATGAGAATAATAAACTATTTAGAAAAAAAATAATACATCAAATACAGTTAAGAAAGCAATCTGATAAAAAGTAAACTATTTTTCCAGTTCTATATTTAATCAATACCAATTGTGATGAAGAATTTACTCAAAAAAAACAATGTTGTTTGATATCAAAATTATTAACTCAAATAAACAAGTATGTATTCTATTTCTCTCTTTCTTTTAAAATAGTAACAACGTCGTTCAACTTAAAACCTTTTGCTTGGAGTAGCATTAAATAATGAAAGAGTAAATCGGCACTTTCATTTAGAAATAAATTATCATCATTATCTTTTGCTTCAATAACAACTTCAACGGCCTCTTCTCCTACTTTTTGAGCAATCTTATTGATCCCTTTTTCGAATAGAGACGCTACATACGATTTCTCACCAGTAGCATTAGTTCTTCTATCTTCAATGGTGTCTTCTAATTTAGAGATAAATCCAAAATTAAAATTATTTTCTTCAGCCCAACACGTGTCTGTTCCTTTATGGCAAGTTGGCCCTTTAGGATTAACAGTTATTAGTAATGTATCATTATCACAATCTGCTTTTATAGCTACTAAATTTAAAACATTACCACTCTCTTCACCTTTGGTCCATAAACGCTGTTTCGTTCTACTAAAAAAGGTCACTAGCTTTGTTTCTTTAGTTTTCTCTAAAGCCTCAGCATTCATATAACCCAACATTAATACATTTTTAGTGTTAGCATCTTGAATAACTACAGGAACTAATCCATCATTATTTTTATTGAAATTAATTGTCATTTTTAATGTTTTTATATCTACTTATTAAGTGCAATCAAAAGATCATTATAAGGTTTCTACTTTAGCTTGCCCTGAGCGCAGCCGAAGGGCTCAACCAGACAGATTTATAATCTTACTGCAATATTATTCTTTTTTAATTCTTGCTTTAAATCCTTAATTGGAATTTCACCAAAATGAAATACACTAGCTGCCAAAGCAGCATCAGATTTCCCTATCTTAAACGTGTCTATAAAATGTTGAATTGTGCCTGCTCCACCAGATGCAATGATAGGAATGTTTAATTCTTCAGATAATTTGGCTAATGCTTCATTTGCAAACCCCGCTTTAGTGCCATCGTTGTTCATAGAGGTAAATAGTATTTCTCCAGCACCTCTAGTTTCAACCTCTTTGGCCCAATCAAACAAGTTTAATTCTGTAGGGATACTCCCTCCAGCCAAATGCACAATCCATTCACCATCAATTTGTTTCGCATCAATAGCTACAGTAATACATTGGTTTCCAAATTTGTTAGATAATTCATTAACAAGTTCTGGTCGTTTCACCGCCGAAGAATTTATAGACACTTTATCGGCACCAGCTTTTAAAAGGCGATCTACATCTTCAATAGACGAAATCCCCCCTCCTACAGTAAAAGGTATATTTACTTGCTCAGCGACTTTTAAAACCATCTCTAAAGTAGTATTGCGACCTTCTAGAGTAGCCGAAATATCTAAAAACACTAATTCGTCTGCTCCTTTTTCAGCATACTGTTTTGCTAACTCTATAGGATCTCCTGCATCAATAAGGTTTACAAAATTAACGCCTTTAACAGTTCTTCCGTTTTTAATATCTAAACAGGGTATAATTCTTTTTGTTAGCATGTTATTAGTCTCTTTGAAAAAAGGGATCTCATTATTTTTAGTTTGTATTATTATTTAATTCTCTAGATATATAAAAAACTTTTCTTTAATTAAAATGTCACATTGAGCGCAGTCGAAATGCTTAGCATCTGTTTATTTTAGGACTTCGACTGCGCTCAGCCTGACATTATATTTTCTATAGTCTTTTCTTTATTCATGAGATTCCTTTTTTTAAAGGAATCGATCTAATTCTCTTAAACTAATCTTGTTCTCGTAAAGTGCTTTACCTATTATAACACCCTCACAACCTAAAGCTTCTAATTTAGGAAGCTCATCGAATGTTGAAATTCCGCCAGAAGCAATAAGTCTAATGGATTGGTCTTTGCTATCATTACTACATTCATTAATAATCTTTTCGTAAAGATCAAACGAAGGGCCTTCCAGCATTCCATCTTTTGCTATATCTGTACAAATTACATAGCTTATCCCTTTTTTTTGATAGCTTTTAATAAACGGAATCACTTCTTTATCACTTTCTTCTTGCCAACCACTAATTGCTATTTTTTCATTATTGCAATCTGCCCCAAGTATTATTTTTTGAGAACCGTATTTAGACACCCAACCTTCAAAAGTTTTAGCATCTTTAACAGCAATACTTCCTCCTGTTATTTGTTTTGCTCCAGAATTAAAAGCAATGTGCAAATCTTCATTGGTTTTTAAGCCACCGCCAAAATCTATTTTTAAATTGGTTTTAGACGCGATTTGTTCTAACACTCTATGATTAACGATATGCTTCGCTTTAGCGCCATCTAAATCTACTAAATGTAAGTATTGTATTCCAGCGGCTTCAAATTGCTTGGCAACCTCCAAAGGGTTTTCATTATACACTTTTTTAGTGTCATAATCCCCTTTTGTTAAACGAACACACTTTCCGTCTATAATATCTATTGCTGGTATTATTCTCATAGTTTTGGCTTTTGGCTTTTAGCAAACAGCTAAAGGCTTCTTTATAATTTTAAAAAATTCTTTAATATTTGTTCTCCTGCTAAACTACTCTTTTCGGGGTGAAATTGTACACCATAAAAATTATCTTTTTGTAAAGCCGAAGCGTAATTAAACTCATAATTTGTTGTTGCTATAGCTTCTTTGCAATTTTCAGCGTAAAAACTATGTACCGAATACATGAACGAATCATTCTCAACATTTTTAAACAAGTCCGATTTTAAACTTGTAATCGTATTCCATCCCATTTGCGGAACTTTAACTTCGTTAGAAAAACGTTTAATAGCAACATTAAAAACACCTAAGCCTTTCGTGTCGTTTTCTTCAGAATGATTACAGAGTAACTGCATTCCTAAACAAATCCCTAAAACAGGTTGTTTTAATTCTGGAATAAGTGTGTCTAATCCACTTTCTTTTAACATTTTCATAGCCGAACTTGCTTCTCCTACTCCTGGAAAAATCACCTTATCAGCATTTCTTATTTCTTCTGGGTTACTAGACAGCACCGCATCCACACCTAGTCGTTTAAAAGCAAACTGTATACTTTTAATATTCCCTGCTCCATAATCTATAATTACTAGTTTCATTTTTATAGCTTTTAGTTCTTGGCCCTTAGCTCTTAGCGAATAGCTAACAGCAAAAGGCTAATTACCAGTTTACAAAACCCCTTTCGTTGAAGGCAAAATCATTTTCTCTACATCTTGTTTTACTGCCATTTTAATCGCTTTAGCAAAAGCTTTAAATATGGCTTCTATTTTATGATGTTCGTTAGTGCCTTCTGCTTTAATATTTAAGTTGCATTTTGCACCATCGCTAAATGATTTGAAGAAATGATGAAACATCTCTGTTGGCATTTTACCAATCATTTCACGTTTAAATTCAGTTTCCCAAACCAACCAATTTCTTCCACCAAAATCAATAGCAACTTGCGACAAACAATCATCCATTGGTAAATAAAAACCATAACGTTCTATTCCTAATTTATTTCCTAATGTTTTTGCAAACACCTCGCCTAATGCAATTGCAGTATCTTCAATAGTATGGTGTTCGTCTACTTCTAAATCCCCTTCTACATTAATATGTAAATCTAATTGACCATGACGCGCTATTTGGTCTAACATATGATCGAAAAAAGCAATCCCTGTATCAATGTTACTTTTCCCTGTTCCATCTAGGTTAAGTGTGATTGCTATTTTTGTTTCATTGGTGTTTCTTATTAAACCTCCCGTTCTTTCTTCCGTTTTTAAAAACTTATAAATTTGTTCCCAATCATTACTTTCTAAAGCAATAAACTCATCTAATTCATCTCTTTTTACTGTAATTTCATCAGTACCAAGATGCGTTTCGTCATTAATATAAATTCCTTTAGCTCCTAGGTTTTTTGCCAATTCAATATCAGTTAAGCGGTCTCCTATTACAAATGAATTTTCTAAATCATATTCTTCTGAAAAATATTTAGTTAATAGTCCCGTATTTGGTTTACGAGTTGGTGCATTATCTTTTGCAAAAGTCACATCAATAAATTGCTCTTTAAACTCAATATCTTCTGCTTTAAAGGTTTCAACTATAAAATTATGAACTGGCCAAAAGGTATCTTCAGGAAAAATATCGGTTCCTAATCCATCTTGATTTGTAATCATTACAATTTCAAAATCCAACTCTTTAGCTATTCTACTTAGATATTGAAAAACTTTAGGGTAAAACGTTAATTTTTCAAAAGCATCGATTTGCTCGTCTAATGTTTCTTTGATGATAGTACCGTCTCTATCTATAAATAATACTCTTTTCATGTTTAATCATTCTCTTAAAAAAACTATCAGGTTTTAAAAACCTGACAGGTCTTTTAATGTATTTATTAATTTTTTATTTTCTTCAGCAGTACCAACAGTTAAACGTAATGTGTTTTCACATAAGGGTTGAGTGGTCCTATTTCTTATTACAATTCCTTTTTCAATTAGCTCACTATACCTTTTATTAGCGTTATCCACTTTTACGAGCACGAAGTTAGTATCTGTAGGGTAAATTTTAGTAACAAATGCAATGTTTTTTAATGCAGAAATTAACAATTTACGCTGCTCTACTATATTTTCTACTTCTTCGGTTACAGTATCTATCTTTAATAAACGTTCTATAGCGCGCTGTTGCGTTAATTCATTAACGTTATATGGTGGTTTAATTTTATTTAAAATCGTTATTATTTCTTTTGAAGCATAGCAAACACCTAATCTAATTCCAGCCATTCCATAGGCTTTTGATAGCGTTTGGGTAATAATTAAATTTGGGTACTCTTGTAAACGACCTAACCAACTTACTTCTTTTGAAAAATCGATATAAGCTTCATCAATAACTACAATACCATTAAAATCATTTAATAATTTTTCTATTTTATTACTATTAATACTGTTAGCAGTAGGATTATTTGGTGAGCAAATAAATAATAGCTTAGAATAATCATTTGCAACCTCTAAAACTGCGTCGACTTTGGGTTGAAAATCAGTATCAAGTTCAACTTTTATCAATTCTATATTATTAATATTGGATAACACTTCATACATCCCATAAGTTGGCGGTAATGAAATGACATTATCTTGATTTGGCTCACAAAAGGCTCTAAATATAAGATCTAATACTTCATCACTTCCATTTCCTAAAAGGATATTATCTATAGAAATGCCTTTTATTGTACCTAATAGTTTCTTTACCTTATTTTGCTTGGGGTCCGGGTAACGATTAACACCATTTTGAAACGGGTTTTCATTAGCATCTAAAAACACCATATTATCTGTTGTTTCTTGAAACTCATCTCTAGCAGAAGAGTATGGTTTTAATGCAGCAACATTAGGTCTTACTATTTTATTTATATTGAATTTTGATTTCATTAATGTATATAACTACGAGAGCACTTCGACTGCGCTCAGTGTGACATTTATTTTTTAATATCTTTAAGACGAATAGTTACTGCGTTTTTATGCGCTTGTAATCCTTCCGCTTCAGCCATTAATTCTATGGTATTTCCAATATTAACAAGGCCTTCTTTTGTTATTTTTTGAAACGTAATACTTTTTGTGAAACTGTCTAAATTTACTCCCGAATACGCTTTAGAAAACCCATTAGTTGGTAACGTATGATTTGTTCCTGATGCATAATCGCCTGCACTTTCTGGAGTATAATTCCCTATAAATACAGAACCTGCATTACTAATATTGTTAACATACAAGTCTTCATTTTCTGTACATATAATGAAGTGTTCTGGGCCATATTCATTAATTAATTCTAAAGCCGTTTGGTCATTTTCAACATAAATAAGTTTAGAATTCTCTATGGCTTTTTCTGCGATTGCTTTTCGAGGTAAAACAGCTAATTGAGAGATAATTTCTTCTTCAACTTGTTTAATTAATGTTTTCGAAGTGGAAACTAATATCACTTGGCTATCTGTACCGTGTTCTGCCTGACTTAATAAATCTGATGCCACATAAGTCGCATTTGCAGAATCATCTGCAACAACTAATAATTCACTTGGTCCTGCTGGCATATCTATAGCAACTCCAAACTTAGTAGCCAGTTGCTTAGCGACGGTTACAAACTGGTTTCCTGGTCCGAAAATTTTATAAACCTGAGGAATCGAATCTGTTCCAAATGTTAAGCCAGAAATGGCTTGGATCCCTCCTACTTTAAAAATTTGAGTAACACCACATAATTGTGCTGCATACAATATTTCACTTGCTATTTTACCTTCTTTATTTGGTGGTGAACAGAGAACTAACTCTTTACAACCAGCAATTTTTGCAGGAACTGCAAGCATTAATACGGTAGAAAACAAAGGAGCTGTTCCTCCAGGAATATATAACCCCACTTTTTCTATAGGACGTTTCTCTTGCCAACAAAACACACCAGGCGCTGTTTCTACAGACACTTTTTTTGTGACTTGCGCCTTGTGAAATACTTCTATATTACTTTTTGCAACTTTAATAGCTTCTTTTAATTCTTTTGAAACTGCATTTGAAGCTGTTTCTATCTCTTCTGCTGTAACGCAAATAGATTCTAAATCGACACCATCAAAACGCTTCGTATATTTAGCAATAGCAACATCGCCATTATTTTTAACGTCTTCAAAAATTTCTATAACCGTTTTTTCAATGTCATCAACAGTTTGAGTTGGACGCATTAAAACAGATTTCCAAGTTGATTTTTCTGGATTTTGTATAATTTTCATTTTATGCTCGCAATATTGCGGTTGTCTTTTAATTGTCTTATTATAAATAAGTTATGCTTTTAATAAGGGTGACTTCAGTTTCATTAGAATGAGATTCCTGCCTGCGCAGGAATTTTACAGTACCATTTTTTCTATTGGGCACACCAAAATACCTTGAGCTCCCTTTTGTTTTAACTCATCAATAACATCCCAAAATTTATTTTTATCGATTACAGAATGAACAGAGCTCCATCCTTCTTCAGCTAAAGGCAAAACCGTTGGACTTTTCATTCCTGGAAGTACATTTATAATTTCTTGTAGTTTATCGTTAGGAGCGTTTAATAAAACATACTTAGAATTACGACCTCTTAATACCGATTGAATTCTAAATTGTAACTTTTCTAAAAGTGCTTTGTTTTCTGCTGAAATTTTTGAAGAAACGGCTAATACAGCTTCCGAAGTTAACAATACTTCAACTTCTTTTAGATTGTTTTTAAAAAGTGTGCTTCCACTTGAAACGATATCGCAAATACCATCTGCTAAACCAATATTTGGTGCTATTTCTACAGAACCGTTTATAATGTGCAAATTGGCAGTAGTGTTATTTTTCTTTAAAAACTGATTCACTGTATTCGGGTAAGAAGTTGCAATGCGCTTGCCTTCTAAATCTTTTAAGCTGCTTGCTTTAGAGTCTTTAGGAACTGCTATTGAAACTTTACATTTAGAAAAACCTAAACGCTCAACAATAGAAATATCTTCACCTTTTTCTATTAAAACATTTTCACCAATAATAGCGATATCTACAACTCCATCTCTTAAATATTGTGGAATGTCTCCATTTCGTAAATAAAATACTTCTAAAGGAAAATTCTGAGCAGAAGCTTTTAATTGGCCTTTCCCATTATCTATTGAGATACCAATATCTTTAAGGATACGCATGGAATCCTCATTTAATCGTCCTGATTTTTGAACTGCAATTCTTAGTTTATTCATAATAGTGCCCGAGAAAGCGGGTGTCTTAGTTTTAAATTATTTATTTCTTTTTAATCAAAAACGGAAATAAATATGCTTCCCGTTTTTGCGGGAATACAAAAACCCGCTTGATTAATTCAAACGGGTCTTATAATATGTTGAGTTTATTCAATACATCTTCAGCTCGCTTGAATGCCAGTATGAAAATGATGATGATGTAATTGAATAAAATTCATTTTATTTTTTGTTTGTCAAAGATTCAAAAAATATATTTATAAATCCTAACTATTTTTTAATTATTTGATTTTTTTCTATTGACTATATAAAAAACAGCATATATAAATGCACATATTAGTATAAAAATCTGAACAGAGAAATAATCATTTTTTTCATCAAAAATTTGAATTAACAGAATTAAAGCTACAGGTATAAATATATATGCTTTTTTCATGGGTTATCATTATTTTTGCAATCATTGTAATGTCCTCTTGCTCTCTCTAAGCAATAAACCAAAACACCCGTAGCACCAACAGCACCTATAGCTGTTCCTACACCGAATGATACAGCACCTGATATCGCAACTACAGCCAAAGAAATTGCATAGTTATCTCCACATCCATCTCGCGCTTGCTCATAAGCTCTGTCACATGAATGAAATAATTCGTGATTAGAATCATCTAAATAAACCTGTTTATCAATTTCTTTAGAAATAATTCTTTCAATTTCATTCTCGTCAATATTTTTTAAATAGGGATTACTCTCAACAAGAACATTACCAATTAAGTTCAATTTATCAAAAATTTTGGATATTTCATTGAATTCAGTGAAATTAGCTTTTGCTAGTGTTTCCGACACTTTACTCTCATCAATCTCAATCTCGCTTAGTAATACATTAATATCAATGTTTCTCTCATTCTCTAGTATCTTATAAAGTCTATCAGTAATTTCAATATGCCTCTCTGCATAACTTGTTAAACTCATAAACTCATTTACCTCCTCAACTTCAACATCACTTCCATATTGACTGCAGGAAGCAAAAAAAATTAACGAAACTAAAATAGCTGATAAATAAGGTTTTCTTAAAAATTTCATAGTTTAGTTTTTTTTTACAAAAATGAACTACCCCGATGCAAGCATGCGGGGTATCTGAGCTAGAATAATGCTAACTGTTTTGATTTATGTAAAATACTATATTCTTTTTCTAAGCCTTGATCTCGAACATACTTTGAAATACTATTTTCATCTCCAAACTTA
>CALGLR010000082.1 GCA_937959395.1 uncultured Flavobacteriaceae bacterium
TCAAATTCAAGTATCTAAAGAAGCAGAAAAAGATTTGGCTATTGCCAAATGTCATTACAAAGCTTCTGGATTAGAGCAAGAATTTACAGAAGATTTTTCAATACAAATTAAATACCTTAAGGCTAATCCATACCTTTTTCAGGTTAGGTATAAAAGAGTTAGAAAAATTCATTTTAAAACTTATAAGTATTCTATTCATTATCTTATCGATAACGATATTGTTTACATACTTAGGATTCTTAGCCACTCACAGGAATATGATAACACATAAAACTAAAGTCTAAATAAACGATAAAAATAATGTATTTGAATGATCGACGATGAAAAATTAAATACTTCAGTGGAATGGTGGGAAAAGAAGAGATTGTGGTTTAATATAGCAGTTGGGCTAACGGGAGTAATTAGCATTTTAGCTATCTGGCCATATTTCTTTTTTGAAGAAATAGTTGGAATTATAATCTGGGGAATAATTGCTAATATTTTTTACTCTTTAGGAATTTTAGTGGAAATACTAGATTCTTATTATCTTAATGGAAAAGGAAAATTCTATAGTTTTAGAATGTTTTTCTTTATAACCGGAACTTTGGCGTATTGTTTTGTGACTTTTTATTCCGTTTGGTTACATTACTTATTTCAAATTATGGCTTTTTAACAATCATTATTAATAATTTTAAAGTTCAATAAACCGATAAAAAATATGAAATATACTTTACTAAAAAATTACGGTGTTGTTTTTTTACTAATATTTTTAACATCATGTAGTAGTGATAATGATAAAGATGCACCTTATTTACCAGAGCCCAATGATTATAGTGAGCAAAATGAAGAAGAAATAATGGCATACATTTTAGATAATGATATAAATGCTACAAGAAGTGATTCTGGTTTATATTTTGTTATTAATGAAGAAGGAACAGGAAATCGCCCTTTGGCAACCGATAATATAACGGTAGCTTACAAAGGGACTCTTACAAATGGTAATGTTTTTGACGAGTCTGAGGAATTTACGGCTGATTTAAATTTGTTGATTGCTGGTTGGGTTGAAGGCCTACAGAATTTTAAAGAAGGCGGTAGTGGTATTTTACTGATTCCGGCTCACTTAGGATATGGAGATAGGATTCTTGAGGAAATTCCAGCAGGTTCAGTTGTAATTTTTGATATCACATTAATTTCTATAAATTAATTAAGATAATCTTTTGCTCAGGAAGTTTCAATGGCTTTAAACAAAGTGGACTTGCAATAGAAAAGCATTTCTAAAAGGTTTTAAAGCTTGTATGGAATCTGTTGCAGATAAAGGTCATAGAGACCTATATAATGATCTTTTTACGGAGCATATTAAAATCAAAAAAGAGTTAACAATGAATTCCAAATAACCGATAAGATAATGGATAAAGAATCAAAAATAATAGTTCAAACACAACTTATCAATTTAGAAAAAAATTATGGTAAAAAGGCAGCTAATGAAATAGGTAAGAATATTATTGCTAATTGCACACCAGGAATTAAAATAAAATTTAAATAACCTATGGATTGGAGTACGATATTAATATCAATAGCAGGAGCTGTAATCGCTTCTATTTTAACGCCATTTTCAAAATGGTATTTTGAAAACAAGAAAGAGAACAGAAATGAAAGATTAAAATTAATATCTGATTTAAGAAATTTGCTTGAGCACAAAAATCCAAAAGATAAAGAATTTCTAAATTCAAGTATATATTCCAGAATTAGACCATATTTTTCAGAGAAGTTAGTTAAAAAACTAGAAACTAATTCTTCTATTACTATATCCCCCAATAATAATAGAGAAATATATTTAAACAGCATTGAGGAAGAATTAGTTCTTATTGAAGATCTTTGGAAAATGGGCTTACCAAAAAAGAAAAAAAGAAGAAACCACAAAATACAAGGTGATGTCTTCACTATTTCTTCTGTAAATTCAAGTATAATTAAACCAAAGTCTAAATAACCGATGGCATATTTTAATGATGATGGTACAGAATATAATCCGGATCTATATCCCATACCAAACTTATGTACAATTTGTAAAAAGAAAGATAATCCAAAAGAAGAGGTTATTTGTAATATGACAAGAATGGATCAGCAAGACGAAGAGGAATTTAAATGCTTCGCTTATGAGAAAAAGTAATATAAAACGATTAAAATAAAAAGCAAGCGCAAGCACTGTAAGCCCACAACACCTACACCTAATAATCCCTACGAATTGGATAATGGTATAAAACATTAAAACGATGAATATCACAGAAGCTCACCAACAAAAGATTGATAGAATCAATGCTTATGTAAAAAGAACTGTTGAAAGCGGTGGAACAGATGAAAATATATTAGAAGGAATCTATGACTACATGCAAGATTTTAAAAGCCTAATGGATGAATTACCAAAGGGAGGAATAAATTTTTTGTGTAATAATTATGATGAATTTCACAGATTCTCAAAAATACTAGAATTACTAGCTGAAGGCTTACAAAGTGGAAAAATAAAAGTCTAAATATCCGATTATAATTTTTGATTATACGTAAATTATACGTATGTTTATCGTATAAATTAAAATATTATGATACGCAAAGAATTACACCTCGATCAAAAGACTATTGAGACTTTAGAAAAAGAAGCAAAATTCCAAAACCGTAGTTTGAAAAACTACTTAGAAAACCTTGCTATTGAACAAGCTAAACGTCTAAAACCACCTTCAAAAGAATACATGAATATGATGGATGATTTGTTAGAACGTTTTGATAATAATAAGATAGAGTTTTCACCAATAGAAGAAGTAAAT
>CALGLR010000083.1 GCA_937959395.1 uncultured Flavobacteriaceae bacterium
CATAATGTAATAGATTTGTTGGGCTCTGTAAACATAGCTCTGGGAGGTACTTTTGACATAAAAAACTTGTTGTTTTCCCAATAATTAGGGATAAAGTGCATGAAAACAGATAAAGTGTATAATATGATAGATAAAAAACAATGTTGTACACCCGTAAATATGTGTGTTTCACAGACTAAATAAACACAAGCCACAGAAATACTAGTAAAATTAAGGCATAAAAAAGACTATAATTACTCCTTGATAAAGGAGTAATACTATTTAATATTAGTAGTTGGAGCAGCTTTGTTGAGAATAGTGAACTTAATTAATTAGTTTTGCTTTCTTAATAAGAATATAGGAATGGCTAAAAAAGGTAGTGCAAAGAATACAAAAAATAAAGCCAAGCATACTAAGCTTATGAACCGCAAGAAGAATAAGCTACGTAAAGAAAAGGAAGAACACAATTTTAAGTTGAAAGCGATTATTAAAAAAGCGAAGGAAGAAAAAGGAAACTAGTTAATTATAATGAAGGTTATTTACTAGGTATCTTTTTAATAATTATAACCCAGTCATCCTTATTTTTAGAATACTTATTCTTTGGAGGAGATCCAATAGCTTTAATACCGCCACCATTTATTCTTTCTATTGATCCATTTTTTAAATCACCACCATAGAATGGATTATACCATTGTATAGAAAACGCTTCTTTTGCATTACCTAAATTAATCGTTCCAGATTTGTATTTTGGTAAATAAGCGACATAAGTGGTATTTTCTTTACCATAACAATAACTACCTTCTAAACTTATAATTTCATTCATAGGTTGCATATCCCAATAAGGAACATGCTTCTCAAAAAATGATCTAGCATGATTAGTTATTTCCCAAAGACGATCTCTTTGTCTCCAGTCTTCAGAGTTTAAATCATTATGAGGATATTTTGCACCAAAATACCATTCTACACCAGCAGCTCCAGATAGTAAAGCTCCCCACAAGGCATGATGAGTTAATGTGTTATGATTTACATCTAGAGAATCTGGCAATGCAGCAGTATGCCACATGCCAATTTCATCCATAGTAATTAACCATTCATTATTAGCCTTTTTAGCTTTAGCTTTCCAATTTTTAATAATAGTTCCTACTTGTTCTCTTTCTGCTTGTTGTAATGACAAGCCATCTAAATCTTTAAAGCCCAGAATATCATTAAGTATATCGCTTCTTAATGGGTCATGCGAATGTGTATGAAGTAATACTGGGTGATTATAGGGATCCATTTCTTTTATGAATTTAGTCATCTCTTTTCGTTGTCTATCGTTTTGGCCAATAGGTGTCCATGGAGCAGGTCCATTTTCTTCTCCTAAATTCCAAACCAATCCTAGGTGATGTCCAAAACGAGCAATAAGCTCTAGAAAATATAACTGTCTTAATGGGCCAGTATCTCCGTTATCCAACATCGTTTCATTTTCGGTTTCTTGAATTACCATATGTAATAGTATTCCTTTGGATTGCATATGTTGAAAAACGATTTCCCATTGATCTAATTTGCTAACATCAAAACGTGTAAAATCATTAGGTGTAATATATGGCCATACATCTTTTCCGTCTCCTAAAATATTAAGCGTTAAAAAATATGCCGAATTCATTCCCTTTTCACTTAAATAATTAAGACCTCCAATAAGAGATTTTCCCTTATTTTTTTTCCAATAGGGATCTCCTGTTTTCCAATCTTTTAAATGTGGTTTAAAAGCGTGAATTTCTTCAGGTGCTACAGCTTCACCTTCTCTTGCTTCAGATTTAATACGGTACGTGTCGTCAAAATCTTTATAGCCTAATAAGTTTTCAGGACTGTTTGTTCCTGTTTTTAACCAATATTGATTGGTGTTTTTAAATTTAAAATAACCATTAGAAGCTTCTAATCGTCCTTTAGCTCTAAAATCAATTCCTTCTTTATCACTTTTTACAACTATGAAATTTCCTTCAGAATTAGTAATAGGAGTTAAAGTTCCTTTGTTTAAATTTGTACTTAAAGCGATACTATCTCCTTTATGAAGTTTTGCAGAGTAAGACCATTCCCCTATATCGTTTGGTGTAAATCGTACTTGCCATACAGACCCAGATTTAGCGCTAGTCTCTGATGCATTGCCGTTTGTAGAATAAAATCCACGTATTATTTTTTTACTTTTCTTGTTTTTAAATTCAACTGAAAGTCTATAATTTAAAAATGGATTATAACTATCGGTTTCTGAAGTTTCTGGCCCATTAAAGGAGAGCGTTATAGTGTGCCATTTCGAAAATACAGACGTACTATCTTTAGTGTTAATCGTTTTTGAATTTCCCTTGGGAAGTTCTAAACGTTCTATACTTGTTAACTCTGGAGAACCTCCAGGTTTTCCACATCCAGAAGCAGAATAAACATAGTTTCCAACTATTGCTAACCCTGTACCATGACGACCTTGATTAAGACTTGGCCAATTAGACCATAAACCGGAGGTTGTATTATAGGCTTGTACTTCTTTATGGGCTTTCTTTTGAGTTATACTTTCTCCTCCTCCAATAATAATATTATCATTCCATTTAAATGCAGAGTTTCCTGCTCTTTCTATAGGAATAGCTAGATCATTAGTAACAGTTTCCCATTTATGAGTTGAAAAATTATAAATATTACCATGACTAATAGTTAATGACATATCTTCATTGGTACTTTTTGAAGTACGTCTACCAGCAAAAGCATATAATTTATTATTATTTATTACAGCTTGAAAATGATCTCTAGAATTTGGAGCATCGTTAAGAGTACGCCATTGACCCGTTTTTGGGTCATATTCATCAAACCAAGGTACATAACCATTCATATGACCATTTCTTAAACCTCCAATAAGGTATATTTTATCTTTATATACAAGTGCTCCAGCTGCTCCACGTTGTCTGTGTTTTGGTATATTGTGGCTAAAAATGTATTCATCGCTCTCAGGATAGTAAATTATAACTTTATCTAGTGGTTTTTCGTTTGGCCATTTTCCAGTCATTGCACCAATAATGTAAATTGCATTATCAATATTTACTGGTTGAAAGTGATGAATTTCAATAGGAGTTTTTGATTTTTCTGTCCAAGTATTAGTATTAGGTTCAAATACTGATGTTGGATTAATTCTTCGTCCGCCTATTAAATATAATTTATTTTTATGAGCTATAAAACCAGCTTCATGTCTGGCCGTGGGTTTCCCAATAGTAGTAATAGTTTCCCATTTCCAATTTTTAGGAACATCATTTTTGCAGTTAAAGAATAATAATGAAATAGTAATGTAAACGATACGATATAACGTAATATGTATTTGTTTCATTTGTAACAAAGCTATAACTTTTAAAATTGTAAATATAAGCGATACTAATATGTCTTTACTAGTACTATTTTATAATAAAGTGAGTAATTTTTTTTGAGTGCGCTTAATATAATTATTACTTTGTTTTTTTTGAAAGAATAATAATTTTATTGTTATTTAAATCTGTAGTGAAGAACAAATAATCATCTCCGCCATCCTTTATCGATAACTTCTTTCTTATCTGTTGAACTGTTTCAGGGAAATTTCTAATCGTAACATTAGCTTTAGTGAGCTTTAATTTGTTTCTAAATTCTTTTTTATTATATGGGATAATGGTTTCAATTTTAAAAGACCTTCCTGGAAAAGGTATAAGTGAATCACTAGTATAAAGGTGAGAATGTTTGTGTAGTTTAAAAAGATTAAGTTGATTAGCAATACTATTAAAAGCTCCTGCTTTTAAAATTGAAGTGTTAGGCTCATACAAATAGGAGAGTGGTTGACTTAAATTAATAGCTGCTAATTTCTCATCATTTAAAAGAAAACTAAAATGAATGCTTTCTTCTTTCTTTATATTTACTGTTTTTATTTTAATACTTCCAGTATAGCTGCGTTCTATAATCCAAAGTAATTCTTTCACTTCATTATTTACTGCTACAACATGAATTGTTTTCACGTGCTCTAATTCAGAAATACCAGAAGTGATATCTAATAACGGCGATGTTTTAATCATTAGATTCTTACTGTACTTAAAAAATAAACTCAGAAACTCAGGAACATTAGGAAGGCAATCTTTAAGAAGAAAAACTTTTCCTTTTATATCATCACGTCGTGATGGATCTATATAAATCCAATCTAACGGTTCATTTGTTTGTTTTAAAGCTTCAATTCCATCTTCGCATACACATGTAATGTTTTTCGCTTTTAGTTGCTCATAGTTATGCTTAACCGTTTTAGAGAGGTTTTCGTTTATTTCGCAGTGCGTTATCTGTTCTATTTGTTTAGAGAAGTATAAACAATCAACTCCAAATCCGCCAGTAAGATCTATTAATGATTTTCCTGAGACTAAATGAGATTTATAGTTAGCAGTAATTTCTGAAGAAGTTTGTTCTATGTTAAGTTTATTGGGGTAGTATATATTTTCTGTATTAAACCAAGTTGGAAGCTTTCTTTCACTACGTTTCTTCGCCTCTATTTGTTCTACAAGTATTTTAATGTCTACTAATGAATTAGAAACTCCTTTTAATAGTAAGGAAGTCATATTAGAATTTAAATTTCTATTTATAAACTCTTGATTTTTTGTATTTAAAATATCTTTATTCAAATAATTTTTTTACAATCCTTTTGTAAGTCGTTTTACTATTTTGTTTTCTGATAAGAATTCTTTTAAGATCACTTTTATTGCCGTATAAGCAGGAATAGCAACTATTAAGCCTAATATGCCAAACAATACTCCTGCAATAAGAATGACTAAAAATATTTCTAATGGGTGTGATTTTACACTCTTAGAAAAAATAATAGGTTGGCTTGCAAAATTATCTACAAGTTGCCCCACAATGAAACCAGCAATAACCCATATTAATGCTGGGGAAATAACTTCTTGAAAATTTTCCCCCAAATTACTTGTCATGGTCAATACAATCATTAATACACCACTTATCATTGGTCCTACATATGGAATTAAGTTTAATAAAGCACATAAAAAAGCAATGACTATGGCGTTTTCTGTTCCAGAAATAAGAAGGAAAATGGTATAAATAATGAAAAGAATTAGTATTTGAAAAATTAAACCGACAAAATACCTGGACAAAAGGTCTTTTATTTTAGTAAAAGATTTTTCAGATCGCGACTCATTACCATCGGGTACAAATGTCATGACACCATCAACAAAGAGTTTGCTGTCTTTTAAAAAGAAAAAAGAGATAAAAAGCACAGAAAATAAACCAATACTAAAGCTCCCTAATCCACTAACTAAAGAATTTAGGAAATTCGGAATGACTGAATAATCAATTTTACTTAGTAAGTTCGATTGTTTTATAGATTGTTCTACGTTAATATTATTTAAATCGAAATAAGTTAGAATTTGACTATAAAGTCCTTCAACATTGTTTTGTAACTCATTAATGTTTAAAAGTGATAAATTTTGACCTTGTTCTATAACTAAAGGAATAAACAATAAGATTAAGCCTATTAATAATCCTATTAAAAATAGCATTGTAACTATTACAGCTATAGTGTTTCTAAATTTTAACTTACGTCTTAAAAATAATACAATAGGCCTTCCAATTAAAGAAATAACCGCAGCAATTGCAATATAAACGATTATAGATTGTGTCTTATATAAAAAATAAAGGACTAGAAACGTACCTAGTATGATTCCTAAGGCTTTTAGTATTCCGTTTGAGATGGTGTTAGAATTCATAAAGTAAATATACAGATTGCTTTGTTATTAATAAATTATTGTCTCTAATTTTGAAAATATTTTTGAATTGGTTTTATATTCGCACAATTAAAAAATAGTTAATGAAAAATATAAAATTAATTCACGTTTTATTTCTAAGCTCATTTGTTTTCTTTTCTAGTTGTTTTAATGATAACGATGATGAGATTATAGAAAGACCAATTTTCACTTTAGAAGAACCAGATTTAATTGATGAGATTGATTATGAAATTTATTCTTTAATAATTAATGAAAGATATGAAGCTGAACGTATTGTAATAAATCAAAACTCAGAACCTTTAGACGAATTAGAAGCTTCAACAATTAACGATTACTATGACAGGTTACTTAATGAAAGCCCTAATGTTGAAATTAGTGTTGTAAATAATTTATTAGCTATTAATAACTCTTCTTTTCTTTTTGACGAAAAATTTGTTAGTGATGACAAAAATATTAATGTAATATCTTCTGAAGAGCGGACATACATATTTAATCAAAATCAAGATATTAATTCTGGTTGGGACGCATTTTTCCAACAATACGAAAATTCTAATGGTATTTTAGGTTTTTCAAGAATTGGTTATAACGATTCTAAGACACAAGCTGTTTTAGAAATGGTTCGTTCTTTTGGCAGTTTGGGAGCTTATGGGGACATTATTTACCTAGAAAAAGAAAATGGTAATTGGGTAATTAAAACTATAATTATGGCATGGGCTTCTTGATCGTTTAATTAAGCTTATATAGTTTTGTTGGATAAATTAAATTGTTTCGTCATCTCATAAAGCGCTAAATTAGTAGCTTGTACAACATTCATACTGCTATTTTGGCCATACATGTTTATATGAATAATTTCGTCGCATTGGTTTAAAACAGCTTCAGAAACACCAAAATTCTCATCACCTATTACTAAAACTATAGGATCATTAGTGTTAAATTTATAAGTATGTAAAGCTTTACTTTCTGTAGTTATTTCGAGAGCTATAATTTGATAATTCTTTTGTTTTAATTCTAAAACAATTTCTGAAATTTGCTCTCTAACTTCATAATTTACCACTTTTTCTGTAGCTCTAGATGTTTTAGTCATTTTTCGACCCAGAGGAATATCATTTCCGCAGAAAATAATTTTTTCAACTCCAAAAGCATCTGCAATACGAAACAAGCTACCAATGTTTGGAGCATTCGTTACATTTTCGCAAATAATGGTAATTGGAAACGTTCTTTTTTTAAATTGAGTAGTGTCGTGAGTAAGTTGCAAGGGTTTTAAATTTATTATATTACTTCTTGAAAAGGATTAGATTAATTTCATTTCGGCTACGCTCAATGATCAGATTTGGTGTTCAACAATCAAAAATCGTTAATCGTCATTCTTAAATCGTATTAGTTTTCAAAAGCATATTTCACAATATTAGCTCCCATTTTCAGAGCTTTTTCTCTTATGTCTTGAGAATCGTTATGCACCTCTTGGTCTTCCCAGCCATCTCCTAAATCACTTTCAAATGTAAAAAGTAAAACTAAGCGCTCTTCATGAAATAAACCAAAAGCTTGTGGGCGTTTACCATCATGTTCATGAATTTTAGGTAATCCTTTAGGAAAAGAATACGCAGTGTTGAATAGTTTGTGATTAGCAGGTAACTCAACCAATTCTTGATTTGGATATACTTTTTTTAATTCTTTAGTAATGTACTGTTGCATTCCATAATTATCGTCAATATGTAAAAAACCACCTGAGTTTAAATAATTACGAAGGTTTTCGGCATCATCATCACTAAAAAATACGTTGCCATGACCAGTCATGTGTAATAAAGGGTATTGAAAGATATCGGTACTACCAACTTCAACCACATCGGGTTTGGTTTTCATTTTTGTATTAATATTAGCATTACAATAGCTAATTAAATTGGGGAGTGCGGTTTGGTTGGAGTACCAATCGCCACCGCCTTTATATTTTAAAACTGCTAGCTCTTGAGCATTACTTTCAAAAGAGAGAAATAAAAAGGATACTACTGCAGCAGTAAGTTGTATTACTTTTTTGAGACTATTATTCATATCTCAAAAATATAAAAGAATTATTATGAAACAGTTGTTTTTACTCATTTTTATGATTCCGTTAATATTTCAAAATAATGAAACTGAAAGTTACGAGTCTATTGTTGTTTTAGAATTATTTACTTCGCAGGGGTGTTCAAGTTGTCCAAGAGCTGACGAAATACTTAAAAATGTAAAGAATACAGAAGACAACTCAAAGGTTATCACTTTATCTTATCATGTAGATTATTGGAATTATATTGGGTGGAAAGATCCTTTTAGTAAAAGGGCATATACAGAAAAACAACAACAGTACGGACAAAAATTTTATAGTAATAGAATATACACACCGCAAATGGTAGTTAATGGAAAGGAACATTTTGTAGGCTCTAAATCTAATGTGCTACAAGATAAATTAACGACTTATTTGAAAAAAGAAACAACGAATAAAATTGCCATTTCTAATTCTAAAATTAAGAATAATAAAGCGTCTTTTAATTATAATATAGAAGGAGATCTTTCTAATAAGCAACTTCGTTTTGTATTGGTAATAAATGAACGCACTACCCAGGTTAAACGTGGCGAAAATAGAAACAGAACGATTAAGAACTCTAATATTGTTATTGCCGAGTTGCAAGAACCTGTAGTTTCTAAATCTGGAGAAGCAACACTTTTAATTCCTGAATTAGTAGAAGCTACAGATAAATTAAGAATTGTGACACTAGTTGAAACTCAAGATTTAGATATTATTGCTGGGGCGCAAGTGGAGTTATAATTCATTTACAAAAGCAAGAGAGTGGCAAGCAACTATTGCAGCTGTTTCAGTCCTTAATCTTGTTTCTCCTAGAGTAACTGGTATAAATTTATTTTTTATAGCCGTTTCTATCTCTTTTGTACTAAAATCGCCTTCTGGTCCGATTAATATGGTGGTATTGGTTTTGGGCTTAATTTCCTTTTTTAAAGATTTTCGATTTTGGTCACTTTCGCAATGTGCAATAAATAAATCACCATTAAATTCTTGTTTTGTAAACTCTTTAAAGGTAATTGCGGGATTTAATAGTGGTAAATAATAATTAAGCGATTGTTTCATTCCAGATTGTAAAATTTTCTCAAAACGCTCAGCCTTTATAACTTTTCTTTCACTACGCTCGCAAATAATAGGAGTAATGCTAGTGATACCAATTTCTGTTGCTTTTTCAAGAAACCATTCGTAACGGTCATTCATTTTTGTCGGAGCTACAGCTAGATGAAGTTCGTATTTTGGTTTGGGCTGTACCTTTGTAGATGTTATTTCTACACTACATTTTTTTACATCTGGGCTTATAATAGTACCATAAAAAAGAACACCTTTACCATTTGTTATGGTTAAGGTGTCTCCTGTTTCTTTACGTAAGACTTTTACAATATGCTTACTTTCTTCTTTAGGAAAAGAAAAGGTTGTATTATCTTCTCTTATTTCTGAACTATAAAATAGTTGCATTTTATTTTAATTGATGTTACTTACGTTCTACTATTTTTAGAACTTTAATTTCATTAATATCCTTTGGTTCATAGGTTTTAACAAGCACATAATATTTGTTTTCAGAAGGAATATCGACATTAAAAATATCGCCAATCGTATGTTTTTCTGTTGTAGTTTCCTCGTCAAATTCTGGTGCCATTTCTCCTTTAGCAAACCAGCCTATATCACCACCTTTATCAACATTATCACCCATTGAGTATTTTTTCACAAGATTAGCAAATGGTAATCCGTTTTTGTATTTACTAATAATATCTTCTCTAAGGCTGTTTATTTTATCTAAACTCATTTTGTTGCCATCTAAATAAATAGCACTTACTCTGTAATGCTTAGTTTTTAATTTTTCAACAACTTTATAATAGGTTTTGTCAAAGGCACTCTCGTTTATTTTTGTACGGCCTTTAGAAAGATTAAAAAGAGATTTGGCTAGTGTAGTCTTGTGTTTTTCTTCATTAAAAGTAATAAGCTTATTTTTTTTAGATTTACTGGTTTCTAAATAAGCTTCAGCTTGATCGTTGTTTTCAATTAATTTGAGTTCTTTTTTTGTAGAAGTTTGTGCATTAACTAACACCGATGCGCTTAGGCATAAAATTAAGTAGAATTTATTCATTTTTTTTTTTGGGATTTATTTAAAGTTATGTGAACAAAAAAACAAAAATTATAGGTTCAAAATAAAAACTTTACAAACGTTATCAACAGGTTATTAACAATCACTATTAACAATAGTTAATAACTAAGGAAATAATAGGCTTTATAATTTGCTTTTTGCGTGCTCTAAACCCAATTCAATATAATGGAGTAATTCTTCTTCTGTTTTAAAACCATTATTAGAAACGTAGATAAACTCTTTCATTGGGTGTTTAGTAAAACCCATTGGCCTTACCGTTTCTTTTTCTAATTCATTTTCTATTTTTGAAGAAAGAACTCTAACGGCTAACTCGTTTTTAATGATACCAACAGTCATTTTTCCTTTATATAAAAAAGAGAGACCTCCAAACATTTTCTTTTCTGTAAATTCTTCAGAATAAAAACGAAGCTGCTCTCTTATTCTATTTGCTAATTGTTCATTAAAAGCCATGATGATTAACGATTTAAGATTTACGATTGTCGATTTTTGATTTCAAATTTTTTAATTTTTGCTAAAGGCTAAAGGCTAAAGGCTAAAGGCTAAAGGCTAAAGGCTAAAGGCTAAAGGCTAAAGGCTAAAGGCTAAAGGCTAAACTATATTTTCAATCGGGCAGAAGCCATAATATTATTTTCTGCAAAATCATTTTCTAAATATTTTAAATAGCCAACAATAGCTATCATTGCAGCGTTATCTGTTGTGAATTCAAATTTTGGAATGTAAGTCGTCCATCCAAATTTATCTTCTCCACTTTTTAAAGCACCTCTTATTCCTGAGTTTGCAGAAACACCACCACCAATAGCAATGTGATTTATATTGGTTTGTTTTGACGCTAATTTTAGTTTATCCATTAATATACCAATAATAGTATATTGAATAGAAGCACAAATATCATTTAAGTTTTCAGTAATAAAATTAGGATTGTTTTTAACTTCTCGTTGAATAAAATATAAAACCGCCGTTTTAAATCCTGAAAAACTAAAATTTAACCCCTCGACTTTAGGTTTAGTAAATTTAAACGCTTTTGGATTTCCTAATCGCGCACGTTTGTCTATTTCTGGACCAGCAGGGTAGCCCAAACCTAATAGTTTACCACTTTTATCATAAGCTTCACCAACAGCATCATCGATAGTTTCTCCTATAACTTCCATATTAAAGTAATGATTCACTTTAACAATTTGAGTATGTCCTCCAGAAATAGTCATTGCTAAAAAAGGGAAGGGAGGTTTCTCAAAACCATCCTCATCTATAAAATGCGCCAATATATGGCCTTGCATATGGTTTACATCTATAAGCGGAATATTAAGTCCGTAAGCTAAAGATTTAGCAAAGGAAGTCCCTACTAAAAGAGATCCCATTAATCCTGGACCACGGGTAAAAGCAATGGCGCTAAGCTGTGACTTTTTTATACCAGCTTTTTTAATAGCTTGATCTACTACAGGAACTATATTTTGTTGGTGAGCTCTCGAGGCTAATTCTGGTACAACGCCACCATATTCCTCATGAATTTTTTGATTGGCAACAACATTACTTAATAGGCGTCCGTTGAGTATAACAGAGGCTGCTGTATCATCACAAGAACTCTCAATACCAAGGATATAAATATTTTGTGACGACATTAGTGAAAAAACGGCATTATAATTGTTAATTTTGAATTGTGTAAGCGAACAATGAAATCATTTTTTCACTTAATTATACAAAGGTAATTTATTCTATAGAATTTTATAACTTTAATTACTATCAAGAAGTTTCTTAAAATATTAGTAAAATTAGCGGCAATTCTTTTATTGCTGTTTGTCATACTAGTGCTATTATTGTCGATTCCTTCTGTACAAACGCGATTAGGGAAATATGCTACTAAACGGATAAATGAAGATTACAATACGAATATTAATATTGATAAAATTGGTCTTCAGTTTAATGGAGATGTCGAGTTTAAATCTGTATTAATTAGAGATTTTAAAAACGATACTCTAATTAGTACTTCAGAAATAAACTCATCAATAATAAATTTCAAAAACTTATCAGACGGGATCTTAAATTTTGGAGATATAGATCTTAACGATGCTATTTTTAATATCATAACATATAAAGGACAGACCGAAACGAACTTAGATATTTTTGTTGCGCGTTTTGATAATGAAAACCCTAGAAAAGAGAAAGCTCAATTTTTAATGTCTTCAAGCGATGTTTCAATAAATAATGGCATTTTTAGACTCATAGATGAAAACAAAGAAACTCCTAAAGTACTTGAGTTTGATAAATTAAACATTAATGCAACTAACTTTTTAATAAATGGAAGTGATGTTAGTATGCGAGTAAATACATTAAATTTTATTGATAGTCGTGGGTTGCAAATGAAAAATCTAACTACAAATTTTTCATACACAACAAGTGAAATGAATTTTAAAGATTTAGATATTAAAACGAAAAGCTCTTCTTTAAATGGGAATTTACAGTTTAATTATAAGCGAGAAGATTTAAAACATTTTGTAGATAAAGTTAATGTGGTTGCCAATTTTAAAGAAATGAATGTTTCTTTTAATGAATTAAACGTTTTCTATAATGAGTTTGGATCCAACCAACGCGTAAGAGGGAGCGTTGCAGTTACTGGTACACTTAATGATTTAAATGCAAACAAATTAAGGCTGCAAACGATAAGTAATACAAAGATTTATGGTGATGTAAACTTTAAGAACCTATTTAATTCTAAAGACAATAATTTTAGTATGAATGGCGATTTTAGCAATCTTACTTCTAGCTATAGAGATTTAAAAAGATTATTACCAAATGTTTTAGGATCTACAATTCCTTCAGCTTTTGAAAAATTAGGCGTCTTTAAAATTAATGGGCAAACGAACATTACCAGTTCAAAAATTAATGCAAGATTAGAGATTGATACCGAATTAGGAATCGTAAACTCCGATTTGGTAATGACTAATATTGATGATATCGATAAAGCATCATATCAAGGCACAATAATTTTCGATGAATTTAATTTAGGAGAAGTTTTAAACGATCCTAAACTGGGTAAAACATCGGCGAACCTAAAAGTAGATGGTTATGGTTTTAAACAAGAAAATATAAACACAGAAATTGTAGGTGATATTTACGACATTAGATTTAATAATTATACATATAAGAACTTAGATGTTTCTGGAAAAGTAAAGGATAAAGTCTTTAATGGTAAACTAGCCGTTAACGATAAAAATATAAAATTAAAGTTTGATGGTCTGGCAGATTTCTCTAAAGCTGTTTATGATTTCGATTTTAGGGCTGATGTTGAATATGCCAATTTAAGGGTGTTAAATTTATACAGAAAAGATAGTATTTCGAAATTTAAAGGTATTGTGGACATGAAAATGATTGGGACCAACATAAATGATGCCGCTGGAAGAATCACTTTTAATAAAACAAATTACAAAAACGAAAATGACGACTATTATTTTGAAGATTTTGAAATTGTTTCAAGGTTTGAAGACGCGCAACGTTTTGTAGAAATTAATTCCCCAGATATTATTAAAGGACAATTAAGTGGTAGTTTTAAATTTGAAGATATTGGAAAATTAGTTGAGAATTCTATAAAAAGTATTTACAGTAATTATGAACCGAATACTATTACTTCGAGTCAATACATTAATTTTAATTTCAAAATTTATAACAAAATAATAGAAGTTTTTTATCCTGAACTTAAAGTTGGTAAAAACACGTATGTAAAAGGGCGGGTAGAAACAGATGAAAAGGAGTTTAAACTAACGTTTAAATCTCCAGAAATTAAACTAAAAGAGTATTTCGCAAATAATATCGAATTACAAATAGACAACAAAAATCCTCTTTTTAATACTTCGGTAGAAATAGATAGTTTAAATACCAATTTGTATAACGTTTCTAAATTTAACTTGGTTAACGTTACGCTTAATGATACATTATTTATGCGATCAGAATTTAAAGGTGGTGATCGAAATGATGATCAATACGATTTAAGTTTTTACCATACCATAAATGATGAAAATAAATCGGTTATAGGTTTTAAAGAATCTCAAGTAAAATTTAAAGACAACCTTTGGACGGTTAATGATAAAAAAGATGGTGCTCATAAAATAATTTTTGATCGCGATTTTAAAAATTTCAAGATTGAGCAATTTGTAATGAATCATTATGCTGAAGAAATAAAACTCTCAGGAGTGGTTAGAGATTCTACGCATAAAGATTTAAAATTAAAATTTAAAGATGTCGATTTAACAAAAATAACACCTCGACTAAAAGGTGTTGCACTTACAGGAAAGGTTAATGGTAATTTGGATATTTTGCAAAAAAATGGAAGTTACTTACCAAACTCTACAGTAACTATAGATGATTTAACTTTAAATGGTCAAAACCTTGGCGCTTTTGATGCCAGTATAATTGGAAATGCCTCATTGACTAATTATAAAGTGGATGCAAAAATTAAAGATGATATTTCTAAGACGTTTTCTGCAATAGGAGATATCGATGTATCTTCAAAATCATCATCTATAGATGTCGATTTAAATTTTAACAAATTTGGCTTAGAACTTTTAAACCCCTTTTTAGTGGGAATACTAGAAGACATAAGGGGGAATGTAACTGGTAAAACAAGAATCGTTGGCAGCCTTAATAAACCAAACATTAATGGGGCTTTAAAAATTAATAATGGAGGCTTAGCAGTTCCTTATTTAAATATTAATTATAATTTTCAAGAAGATGCTTCTGTAACATTAAATAATCAAACGTTTCGTTTCAATACTATAAAATTGGCAGATACTAAATATGGATCAACGGGCACTGTAGACGGTACATTGAGTCATGATAATTTTTCAAAATGGAGTTTAGATTTAAATATAGATACACCACGATTATTAGTGTTGGATACGAAATACAATGAAGATGCCTTGTATTACGGAACAGGTTTTATAAGAGGAAATGCATCAATAGCAGGTCCAACAGAAGCACTAAGAATAAATGTTATAGGTGCAACAGAAAAAGGAACCGTATTTAAAATACCATTAAATGATTCTGAATCTTTTGGAGACAATTCGTTTATTCATTTTTTAACACCAGATGAGAAAAAAGCAAAACTAGAAGGAAAAGACATACAAATAAATAATACCACTGGTCTTGCGCTCGATTTTGATTTAGATATCACTCAAGATGCTTTAGTAGAAATAGTTGTAGACCGAAAAGCTGGGAGTACAATTAGTGGTAGAGGAGAAGGTGGTTTGTTAGTTGAAATAAATACAAATGGAAAATTTAATATGTATGGTGATATTTCTGTATTTGAAGGCGATTATAATTTTATATATGCGAATTTAATAGAAAAGAAATTTAAAGTAGAACCGGGAAGTACACTAGCTTGGAATGGAAACCCTCTTAAAGCATTAATAAATATTAAAGCGATATATAAAGCCAATACAAATCCATCAGCTTTACTAGATAATCCAATTAATCGATCTATTCCTGTAGAATTAGGGATTAACTTAACAGGGGAATTAGAACGCCCACAAAATGATTACGACTTTAAATTCCCTACAGTAAATTCATCAGTTAGGTCAGAGTTAGAATACCGATTAGAATCTAGAGAAGATAAAGAGAAACAAGCATTGTTCTTTTTGGCATCTGGAGGTTTTAGTAGAGCATTAGATAATTTTAACCCAACAGGAACAATTACAGAGCGTTTAAATAGTTTGATAAACGGCTTTTTTACAGATAGTGATAATAAGATTAATATAGGATTGAATTATGAAGCAGGTCAAAGCAGACCAGATTTTCAAACAGACGACCGTTTAGGAGTCACGCTTCAAACAAAAATTACAGACCGTGTATTAATTAATGGTAAAGTAGGAGTTCCTGTTGGTGGAGCAGGAGAATCTGTTGTTGCGGGAGATGTACAAATAGATTTCTTACTAAATGAAGAAGGCACATTAACAGCTAAAGTATTTAATAGAGAAAACAGTATTCGAAATTTTGGTGAAGAAATTGGTTACACCCAAGGACTAGGAGTTGCTTACTCAGTCGATTTTGATACTTTCGGGGAATTACTAAGATTGATCTTTGCAAAACGGGATTCTAATGCTAAAGAAGACGATTCAAAAACAAATAAGGCTGATGATAGTCCACTGCCTCCAGGTATAGGAATTAAGAAAAAAGGCTAGTTTTTTCATCACGTAATTCTTAAAATAAACACAAACTTTAAGCTTTTTTATTAACTAAAACGTTATAGTATAATTAGAGTTCTTAAATTATATAAAAACCATTGCTTTATCTAGATTTAGTTTATTAAGTTTAACACTTACTAATAAATTATATGTCAAAATCGATTAAAAAAATTGGAGTAATGACTTCTGGAGGAGATTCCCCAGGGATGAATGCAGCCATTCGTTCTGTAGCCAGAACTTGTGCATTTCATAATATAGAATGTGTAGGAATATACAGGGGTTATGAAGGGATGATGGAAGGCGATTTTAAAGATTTAACGGCTCGTAATGTAAAAGGTCTTATTAATAAAGGAGGAACTGTTTTAAAATCGGCAAGATCTAATGAATTTAGGACTAAAGAAGGCCGTAAAAAAGCGTATAATACACTTAAAGAAAAAGGGATTGATGGTTTAGTGGTTATTGGTGGTGATGGTACGTTTACTGGAGCACTTATTTTTAACCAAGAGTATGGTTTTCCAGTCATGGGAATCCCTGGAACAATAGACAATGATATATTTGGAACATCTCATACTTTAGGTTATGACACTGCATTGAATACAGTTGTAGAATCTATAGATAAAATTAGAGACACGGCGAGTTCTCATAATCGTTTATTCTTCGTAGAAGTTATGGGGCGAGATGTTGGCCATATTGCCTTAAATGTAGGAATTGGAGCAGGAGCTGAAGAAATTTTAATTCCTGAAGAAGATTTAGGTTTAGATCGTTTATTAGAATCTTTAAGGCGAAGTAAAAAGTCTGGTAAATCATCAAGTATTGTTGTAGTAGCTGAAGGAGATAAAATAGGGAAAAACGTTTTTGAACTTAAAGATTACGTTGAAGAAAACATGACTGAGTATGAAGTGCGTGTTTCTGTTCTTGGTCACATGCAACGCGGTGGGCCTCCATCTTGTTTTGATCGGGTCTTAGCAAGTAGAATGGGTGTTAAAGCCGTAGAGAGCTTATTAGAAGGAGAATCTAATTATATGGTAGGTTTGTTAAGTGATAAAATTGTACTTACACCATTAGAGAAAGCAGTAAAAGGAAAATCAAAAATTAATAAAGAATTAATTCGTGTGTCAGATATAATGACCACATAATCATATTGAAATTAAAATTATGTCAAAATTAAAATTAGGAATTAACGGGTTTGGAAGAATTGGACGCATCGTATTTAGAGCGACCGTTAAGAGAGACAATGTAGATGTTGTAGCAATTAATGACTTACTAGATGTAGAGCATTTAGCGTATTTGTTAGAGTATGATTCTGTACATGGAAGATTCGATGGTACAATTGAAGTTAAAGATGGAAACCTTATAGTAGACGGAAAAACAATTAGAGTTACAGCTGAAAGAGATCCTAAAAACTTAAAATGGAATGAAGCCGGAGCAGATGTCGTTGCTGAATGTACAGGAATATTTACAACATTAGAAACAGCAAATTATCATATAGATGGAGGCGCTAAAAAAGTAGTAATTTCGGCACCAAGTAAAGATGCACCAATGTTTGTAATGGGAGTAAATGATAGCAAATTAACAGCTTCACATACTATAGTTTCTAATGCATCATGTACAACAAATTGTTTAGCGCCTTTAGCTAAAGTTATTGAGGATAATTTTGGTATAGATGAAGCATTAATGACGACTATTCATGCTGCAACTTCAACACAGTTTACTGTAGATGCACCTTCACGTAAAAATTACCGTTTAGGGCGTAGTGCTTTAAATAATATAATTCCATCATCTACAGGAGCTGCAAAAGCAGTAGGAAAAGTAATTCCTGAGTTAGATGGTAAATTAACAGGAATGGCATTTAGAGTCCCAACTGTAGATGTTTCGGTTGTCGATTTAACAGTGAGAACAACCAAAGCAACTTCTTTAAAAGAAATAAAACAAGCCATGAAAAAAGCCTCAGAAGGTGAAATGAATGGTGTTTTAGGATATACTGAAGACGCTGTAGTCTCTCAAGATTATGTTGGAGAAATAAGAACAAGTGTTTTTGATGCAGGATCTGCGATAGAATTAAATTCTAAATTTTTTAAGTTAGTTTCTTGGTATGATAATGAGTTTGGATATTCTAATAAACTTGTAGATTTAGCCGAAAAAATAAATAATATATAATTATACAAATCTAAGGGCTAGTTTTAATATTAAACTAGCCTTTTTTATATCCTGATTAAATGATTTTAATTGTTGATAGTGGTTCTACTAAATGTGATTGGATAGCTGTAGATTCTGAAGGGAATCAGCTTCTTGAAAAAATAAGAACTAAGGGATTAAACCCTGCAATTCTTTCAGAAAAAAAGCTAAAGAAAATAATAAAGAAGAACAAAGAGTTAAAGAAATATCGTGAAACAGTTACTAATGTATTTTTTTACGGAGCAGGATGTGGTACAGAAAAACCAAGATTAACACTTAAAGTTATTCTTCAAGAATTTTTTCCGAATTCAGAGGTCGTAGTAGATGAGGACACTATGGCTGCAGTATATGCAACAATTAATACTCCAACAGAAGCTGCAGTGGTTTGTATTTTAGGAACAGGATCTAATTGTAGTTATTTTGATGGAGAAAAACTACATCAACGTGTTAAATCACTTGGCTACACACTTATGGATGACGCTTCTGGAAATTTTTATGGTAAACAATTAATTCGTGATTATTATTTTAATCATATGCCAGAAGATATTAAAATAGCTTTTAATGATCGTTATAACTTAGAGGCCGATTATATTAAATATAACTTGTATAAGCAGCCAAACCCAAATGCTTATTTGGCTTCTTTTGCTGAATTTATGTTTCTAAATAAAGATTCAGAATATATTAAAACAACCATAAAAAACGGGTTAAGAGTTTTTATGAATAATATGGTGATGCAATATAAAGACGAACTTAAAAGAGTGTCTATTCATTTTGCAGGCTCAATTGCCTTTTTTGCTCAAGAAGAAATCAAAGAAGTGGCAAATGAGTTTCAATTAAAAGTTGGCAATTTTCAACGAAGACCAATTGAAGGTCTTGTAGATTTTCATATTAAGAATTTGAAAATATCATCTATCTAATAAGTAACTAACTAATAAAATGAGTGATAAGCTTAAATCGCAATCGCATATTTTTATTAAACTTTATTAGAGGTTATACTACTTTACAGCAATCATGCTAATTTCTACATTAACAAACTTAGGTAAATTAGCGACTTCTACGGTTTCTCTAGCAGGAGCGGTGTCCTCATTAAAATAGCGACCATATACTTCGTTTATTTGAGAGAAATTGTTCATATCACTAATAAATATAGACGTTTTTATAACGTTTTCAAAAGTCATATCTGCAGCTTCTAAAACTGCTTTTAGGTTTTGCATTACTAATTCTGTTTCCTCAAGAATAGTATCTAAAATAAGTTTTCCAGTTTTAGGGTTAATAGCTATTTGTCCAGAAGTATAAAGTGTATTACCACTTAAAACAGCTTGATTATATGGACCAATAGGAGAGGGGGCATTTGGTGTTGTAATTATTTTTTTCATTTCATGCCCGCTCAGGCGGGTATCTTTTAAGTTAGTTTCAATATTTTCATTCCCTTGCATAAGGGAATCCTTTTTTTTATTTAAATTATATAGCTAAATTGATATAAAATGGCATATAATATTTTTAAGAAAAAAGATGAAGTTCAAGGCAAAAAACACAAGCATAGCTTGGTTACGCTGAGTATTTTTAACGAAGAAATTTGGCTTTTTACTCAAAAGATTAATGTTA
>CALGLR010000084.1 GCA_937959395.1 uncultured Flavobacteriaceae bacterium
CGATTTTAACCCTGAATATATTACCAAAAACAAAGAAGAATATTTAAGGAATAGATTAATACAACTTGAAAAATTAAAAGAAAAAACAGAAATATTACTTGCTAATTATAATAATGTGGCTTAGTTAGTTATATGATAGTCTTATTTATTATGGTTACTTTTTGATCAGTTTTTTAAAGTAAAGTGAGATTTAAATTGTTTTTCTTGACCTGTATTTGGATCTCTATAATCTAAAGTGAACCAATAATCATTACTAGTCAAAACTTTCCCATTATAAATTCCATTCCATCCATTGTTTGTAGGACTAAGCTGCTTTAAAAGTTTACCGAAACGATTAAATATTAAAATCTTTGCATCTGGAATATTTTCTATTCCCAGAATATTCCATTTATCATGATAACCGTCTCCATTAGGAGTAAAGAATTTCATATAGTCTATTACAAAAATAGTAGCACTAATATCTCCACAACTATTTGTATTTATTTCTCTTGCAAAAATTTCGTGTTCACCAGCTTCAACATCATAAAATATATAAGTATTGTTATTAGGAATATTATTTACCCAGTTTCTTCCGTCTATACTAAATTCAAATAGAGTATTACTATTCTCATTGAATGCAGTTGCTAAAATTGTATTATCTTCTATAAAAGTGTGTGAAGTTTGTTCAACGTTTAAAGTAGAAATGCCTCTTTGTACTACTTCTGTAAATGTATTAGGATCATTAGCTAGAGTCGAGCACCCAGTATTAGAATTTGTAACAATTACATTATAAACGCCTATTTGGGATGCAATAATACTAGCATTAATCTCGTCAGATAAAAGAACACCATTCAAAAACCACTGAAAAATATACTGAGTAGTGGTAAGTTCTGTGTCTATGATTGGAGGTGGGCTAATGAGTGTCCCACTTTCATCAATACATATAGTATACAAATCTGGTAAATCTAAAATTGGCATTGGATTAACTTGAAGAGTAACTTCTGAAGTTTCAAAGCATAGGGTTGTATTATCAGTAACTCTCGCATAAATAGTTTGACTGTTAGAAGTGTTTTCATACGGACTAGACATATGATTAACATTATTGTTGGCATCTTGTTGGGTTAGATGGTGTGTAATTATGTGATTGCTAGGATCCTGAGAGCCTAATATAAATGTATTACTAGAGTTGAGGTTAAATACAGTGCTATCATTACTTGTATCTCCATCAAACTCCATATTATCATCACAGAGAGTATAATTATAGTCATTAGCTATTACTCCATCAATAATAAGATCAAAATTAATATTTGTAAAATAGCAATTATTTTGGTCAGTAACTCTGGTATAAATAGTTTGCGGATTATCGGTGTTTGTATATGGGCTCACTAGTGGATTAATGCCACTATCAGCATCGTTTTGTGTACTATGATAGGTCACTATGTATCCCGTATTATTTGAGATGATAGAAGATTGTTCTTCAAGATTAAATACTTCTACATCATCATTTCCAGAATCACAAACTCTTAAATCTTGCGGTTGAGAAACAGTTAAACTATCATATATAACCACGTTTACTTGAGAGGTGTCATCTGTACATGGGGTAGTTCCAGAAACCGTGTAAGTGTAATTACCACCGGAATCTAGTGCAGGATCGAAAAGTCCAGTACCGCTATTAAGAGTAGGAGACCATATTCCACCAACATCTGGTGTGCCTTCTAATAAGGTATATAAATCGATTGGGAATCCTGATTCACATATCTCTAAATTAGAATCATTACCTGCATCAGGAGCTTCATTGATAATCACTCTAATATTACTACTAGATGAAGAAGCGCAACTAGGGATAGTTATCGAATACGTATATGTTCCAGAAGGATCTACACTCGGATCAAGAATACCTGAACCACTAGCTAGAGCAGGACTCCAAACACCACCAATATTTGGTGAGCCTCCAAGACTGTCAAAAAGATTTATTGCATTATCTGTATCGCATAGCGTAACGGTATTATTAATACCCGTATCAGGATTAACTCCTAAAATAACATTTATTTCACCTTTTCTTTCAGGACAAGTTCCTATTTGAGGCAATGTATAAGTATAAACTCCAGAAGTATTAACCGCAGAATCAAATGTTCCTAATTCGCCTCCAGTTAATATGCTAGGCCCCGTCCATGTACCACCAGAATAGGCTGTAATTACTAGACTATCAAAAAGATTTATTGTGGTAGAGCCAGAGCATAAGTTAAATGATTCAAAAAGCTCTACGAATTCCTCTCTAAAATCAACATCGTTACCAGGAGTATGATTGTTTGGTAATGAAGTTGGCATTTCATTACCGTTAGATGGATTAGTTACTGAGTTTGAAGAAGTAAGTAGAACATTATCAAAATTATTATCCAATCCATCAATATCAGAATCAAACCCAGAGGGAAATATATCTATAATACCGTCTTGATTAAAATCATAAGCCTCAATGGTATCATCTAAACAATCATTATCAGAGTTTAAATCTAAATAATCAGGGATACCATCTCCATCTGTATCTTCTGGGGTTATAGGATAATTTGCCATATCATAAATATCATCAACACCGTTTTTGTCTAGATCAATTCCACTAGGTGCTAAATAAGAAAAAGTACCTTGTCCTTCAATATTATCTTGAATGGCATCGTTATCCGAATCTATATCTAAATAGTTTGGAAAAGTACTAACGTCAGTATTTATTGCATTTGTACCACCATTAGCAGATATAGGTACTCCATTGGCATCTACGGGTCCATCTGCAATACCATCAAAATTAGTATCAATAACAGCAGGATTTCCAGCCTCTATTATATCGTAAATTCCATCATTATCACTATCTAAGTCTAAGTAATTGGGTATTCCATCTAAGTCAAAATCGCATCCCAAAGGTGTAAAACGAATATTATCAATACCTAAATCATTACCATCACCTCCCTGAGTTTGATAATTTGTTATTCTTAACGATAGGTAAGTAGACGAGGGCGCATTAATGTTGATCGATAATCTATTCCAAATATCATTATTCTGAAGACCAATAGCACTAGATGATGTAGAAAAAATTGGAGATGAGCCAGAAGGCAAACTTTGATCGATTATTTCTAATTGTATGATAGGTATATCTCCACAACCTCTGTTGCATAGTCCAACAAGATCTATTCCGAAATTATATTCTGTTCCTATTTCAACGGGAATATCTTTGACTTCGTACAATACTTGACCATAAAAATTATCGGCAACATTTATAGCTAAGTAACGACCATTTACGTCTCCACTTCCGTCTACATGTTGATTAGGGTTTGCATCTGTAATAATAAACCAAGGAATAAAACTTGTTGAATAAGCCATAAACTTGGAAGACGCAACGTTGTAAAATCCATCATTTGGCCAAGTAGAAGTATAGGTATGACCTTTTACATTTGAATCCGTAGTGGATCCTCCTCGCCCAAAATCTATATCTACTAAAGGATTTAGTTCTGTTAACGATCCTGATGCACAGCTTAAGTTTTCATCAACATCTAAAACACCATCATTATCATCATCTAAATCAAAGAGATTTAAAACACCATCATTATCATAATCTTCGCTATTACATTCCCTTACAGTAATTTTGGATTCTGCATTTGGATATGGATCATTACTATTTAATATGTATGTATATTCTCCAGGGGGATCTATACCAACAGTAAAGTTTCCATTTCCAGAGGCCAATGTTGGACTCCATATTCCGCCACTATCAGGGTTGCCTTGTAATATTGTAAATAAATCTATAACTCCTGTTTGATTACAAAGTAAAAGATCTCCATCTGTTCCTGGATTTGGAGAATTTATTACCGTAATTTGAATCGTATTCCGAGTTTCTAATACGATTCCATTATAAACTGTAACTTCTATCAAAACTGTTTGATATACAGTAATAATTAAAAAAGAATCAAGTTCAGACTGTAGTAGTTGACCTGTATTTAGGTTTTGCCAGTTGTAAGTGTAACTAGGGTTAGAAGGACTTAGAGTAGCATTAATTTGAATTTGTGTTCCACGAAACACAGTAGTTGGAATACCTCCTTGTAAATCTAAAGTTACATTTTGTGTAAAGGACGAATTAAAGAATATGGATAATCCAAAAAAGATAAGATATTTGAGGTTCATTTGCTAACGCGTTATAATTTGATAAATCAAAATCAATTAACGCTAACAAAACATTAATTAGATTAAATTTCAAATAGATTTGGAATGATAAATATAAACTATTTATTTGAAATAACCAAACTAATCAAGGCAAAAGCCAGGGCGGAATCATACTTTAAAATCTAATACTTTGATTAAATAGTCTTGATTCTAAGCGACTTCGAGTCTTTTTGTTTTGACAGAAGCCTTTTTTGTAGTTTCATTTTTTAAAAGATTGAGTGTTATTTTAATTAAAGTAGAATAGTTTTGGGAAGCATTGCCTGTTCTTTTTCCAGAGGCATCTTCAGAGAAAGCGACATCTAAGGTCCAATGCAATTTATTTTCTATAGCCCAATGAGATCGTATTTTAACTTGAAATTCTTTTGCGGTATTTTTTAAGCTAGAAATATAATAACGCGTCGCTGTTTCTTTAGTTTTGGTGCTATTTTTAAATTCACGAGTACTTTCTATTTTTATTATACTTCTTAAATTTTCCCACTCATTATTGTTTTCAATAAATTTAAAGTCGTTAATAACACTGCATACTCGGGTTTCAATTCTTCCATGTCCAACTCATTATTGTTTTCAATAAATTTAAAGTCGTTAATAACACTGCATATTCGGGTTTCAATTCTTCCATGTCCAATATCTTCACAAAGATGAGATTGTTTGGTTTTATAAAATCTAAATTCGTCTTTAAGATGTTCTTAGATTCAAGTAATAATTGTGGTTGGTTGCCTTTAACTGCTAAAATATAATCCGCATTAGAATCAATGATTTTCGTAGCAATTTCAAAAAGAGCTCTTTCAGCTTTAAAAACAACTATAATAGATGAAAATTTACACTAAAAAAGTAAAACGATAGGACACAGTAAATTTACACAAGGATTTTGCAACGGTCTCAATACTAATGTGTTTAATTTTTTGTCGTTTACATAGAATATGATTATTAAATATCTTTAAGCTTAATTCAAGGATTAAAAAAATCTCGGATAAAAATTATCCGAGATTTTTGGTTTCACATGATTATGGCTATAGTGCTTATTAATATTATAAGGTATCATTATTTTATAACCACTTTATATATATATCTGTTCTTTTCGTTTTTTATTTCTAAAGTATAAAGGCCTTGGCTCAAACTAGAAACATTTATAAATGGGTGGCTAATATTTATACTAGATTTTAAAACGGATTGCCCCAAATTATTATACAAAGTAACATCGCTTAATTTAAAATTATTATCATTAAAACGTATGTTTAATATATCATTTGCTGGATTAGGAAAGATAGAATATGTACTGTTTTTTGATAAATCAATTACAGATAAAGGGACACCTGTTTCAAACACCCTAACATGGCCGTTAAAAGCACTGTGACCTGCACCTCCAAGTCCAAATCTAGTACCGTCGCCTGAAATTGAGACATTACTAGAGCTATCCCCATTAAATTCACCCGGAATGTCATTCCCTATTTGATTCCATTCTCCATTCGTGTTTTTATAAATTTTTGCATAACCTGGAATATCATCTTGATCACCTATTCCCCCAATGACTATGGCATCTCCACTTGAAGATATGTCAACATCATAACCAAAAAATTCATTTGCATTACCAAAAATCGTTTCACCTAATTGAGTCCAATTATCATTTTCATTTTTAAACACTTTAGAATAGCCATCCTGTCCAAATGAAGTAACAGCGGTTCCAACAACAAGTATAGAACCATTTGAAGAGAAACTTAACGCATTTCCAAAATTGTCATTTAAATTATCTCCTTCAAGTTTTTCTCCAATTTGTACCCAGTTGTCATTTTCATTTTGATAAATCTTAACGTACCCTTTGCCATCATTGCCATTTGCACCTACAGCTATTATAGAACCATCATAAGATATACTAACCGCCTGACCAAAAAAATCATTTGCAGCCTCACCATCTAAATCTTCTCCTATTTGTACCCAATTATTACCTTCGTTTCGAAATACCCTTGCGTGCCCAGAAACATTTCCACCACCATCATTTAACGATGCTGCAACGATCACAATAGAACCATCTGCAGATAGAGCTACAGCATTACCAGAGTTATCAATCTCTGCCTCTCCATCAATATCCTGACCTATTTGAACCCATTCTCCACCTTCATTTCGATACACTCTAACGTGGCCTGAGTTGTAGTCTAAAATACCTGTGTCACTATCATTTGCGGGAGAACCTATAGCAAGAACTAAACCATCCTGAGAAAGATCTAACGCTCTGCCAGATAAATCAGATATATTTTCGCCAATTATATCATTCCCAATCTGTTGCCAACTACCATTTATATCTTCATATACTCTAACAACTCCCGAGAAGGAAAAGGCGCCACTTCCGCCTACTGCAATAGTTGAACCATCTTCAGACAAGCCTAAGGCTATACCTAAATTCTCAGAACTCATACCTTCTATTTCATCATTAATTAATACTTGAGAGTTTGAGAGAAACACGCTTAAAAACAGGATTAAACTTATTTTTTTTTTCACAATATTTTTTTTTAAAATTTATTAATATTTTACTTAATGCATTAATTTCTATAATTCTAACTTAATGTTTCTTAAATAATTGTCCTTAAATCTACAAGCCTAATTATATAAATTAAAGTATAAAATTCTTTTTAAATTAAAATTTAGATATACTTGTAATGATATTTTGTAAAAGTATTATAATTCATTAATAATTTTCACTTTCACTTTTAATTATAAAAAAATAAATTCGTTTTAAATACCATGTCTAAACTTGTAATTTATAGCATAAGACACACTTCAATTTTAATCATTTTTTGGGTTAATTCCCCGACGCTTGCGTCGAAATAAAAAAGGATTTTCCTATTTGATTCCTCGTACCCTTGGGTCGAGGTAGTTCATTTTGAAAAAGGTTAGAAAAAAATAAAGCATATTTTTTTATTGGGTAAAATTATACAGTCCATTGAAAGAATCCATAAATTTTCTCAATCTCATATCCATATTATTTACATTTTGTATGTGATAGACTTTATCCACAGTTCGCTAACCTTTTGACGCATTGAACTTTTTATGATTAATCCCTTGAAACTCTTCTACTGAAACACTAGAAAATGACGTGAGTAACTTATGTCTCCAATCAAAAGCGGTTTGTATGGAAATCTCAGTTTCTTTTGCACTCTTTCTAACACTATAGCCAGATAACAAACAAAATAAATAACGATTTAATTTGTCTTTTTTCTTGATATTATACCAAAATTTCCCTGTGGTCTCACTAAAATTCTTCTTACAGCCGTTACAGAGATAACGCTGAACTCCTTTAAGCTTGCC
>CALGLR010000085.1 GCA_937959395.1 uncultured Flavobacteriaceae bacterium
AAGTGATGATGTGATTGCTATTAAAGACAAAAAACTATTAACCCGTTTTGAAGCCATACAAGATATGGATGGAGAAGATAAATTGATGATTATTAAATTTCTTGATCTGGCTATTAGAGATTTTAAAACTAGACAGGCCTATTCTTAATTCTTTTACACAAAAAAAAGCAGTAACCAACTCCTAAATGTTAATTACTGCTTTTGTTCCTTACTCTAACGGGCACGGAAAACATTTCCGCGCTATCGGGGGTAATACTTATGCATAAAAAAACCACAACTCTCGCTGTGGTTTTTTCTTATCTTATAAATTTATATAATCATCACTTATATAATCTCCATATTTAATCTCTTTATATTTCGCAGTTTCAAAAAAAGCTTTATTAAAGCTAAAATTTCCAATAGGTAGATAGACTAAACCTTTATAATTAATCATTTTTACGTCATTAGAAGATAAATTACTAAAACAAAAATCACCTTTAATTGGAGTTGCGTATATCTTTATTTTTTCTTTGTATCCATTTGCCCATTTCTTTACTATCTGTTTAACTTTTTTACGATTATCTTTAATAATATTTTTAAGGTTATTAATATCAGATTTGATTTCATTATCAATATTAAAATCTTCTTTAGAAACTAATGTAAATAAAAGTAAATCTTTATTTTCTTTACAATCTTTTAAATCATCTTTGGAAAATTCATCAAAATATAACGGATATTTTTTTAAATCATTTTGGCTTATTAAAGAATCTACAGGTGCTATCCAATAATAACTCTTTGTAGGATGTTGATCCTTATTTCTATCAATTTCATATGTAATAACTACATATTCTGATGTTGATTGCTGGCAAAAAACAAAAGAATTGACAAGTAGAAAAAACAATAAAATTAACTTTTGACTATTTCTTTTTTTCATAACTATTTTCTATTATTCTATCTACTTCTCGAGAATTGACGTGACCAGCTGGAGAATCCATTAAACCACCATTTCCATTAGGGTAATCATCTTCTTTCTTTGCTCCAGTCATTAAAGTATGACCTACTTCATGAGCCAAAACACCACTATCACTAGAGTTTGTGGAGATTTTTACGTTACCTTCTGTTAGACCTAAAGATGATCCAGAACTGTCCGTTGTTACAACAGCGGCAGGAGCTACACTATTATCTGCTCCCGCAAATGGGGCTTCTCCCGATTCTACTCCGTTAGCAAGACCAATATTCACAACATCTCTTGTGCTACCTCCTTTTGTATTATCAGTCTCAAGTGCAGTAACATTAAATTGAAAGTCAACAGATTCACCAGCAGAATTCCTAGCTCCTGAAAAAGCATTTTTTAATTCAGACTTAACTCTATTAACTTTTGCTACATTAGAACTTGCTATTCTTGCATTCTGCCTTTGTATTCTTGCAGCTCTTTTAGGGCTTGCCCCTGCATTGACAGGTCTCGGTGCTTGAGTTAATACAACTACATTTTTTTGTATTACGTGTGTCCTAATTCCTGCTCCATTAACTTTAGAAGAATGAATCCCTTCAAGACCTTCTAATTCAAGATGGCTTATAACTTTGTTTTCAGCAAAATTATAAGTTCCATTGTAAACGTAATCCTCAGCAAGTGGATCAATACTTATAAACCTACCAATAGCTGGGTCATAATTCCTGTATTTAAAAGAAATCCAATTTAGATTAAGCTCATTGTTAATTTCTTGACCTTGGAACGTTTTGTAGTTATGTTCCGTACCATTCACCACATTATTATACCCTTTGTGCTGTAAGCCAAAGGGATAATAATTATTCTCCTCAATAATCTCGGTTGCAGGGTTAATACTCCCGTTACCATCGCTATCCGAGTAGGACAGTCGTATGTTTCCTAAATGGTCTTTAAATTGATAGACATAATCAAAACCAATAATAACTGGATCTACTCCAGCAGCTGGTGCTGCACCAAAACGAGGTTCTACATATCCCTCTGGGTGGCTAAAGAATTCTAAAACACTTGGGTTGTTAATTGCACCAGCAATTACTCTTTTGTAAATATAATTACCAGCATATTCGGTCGCATTACCAGAGATAGTAAAACCTATATTTTCAACTCGTTTTTCCATTTTTACACCCGCGGCATTATATACATATTCAATTCTGTTATCTCCACTTTGTGGTACTTTATTTCCTGCAAGGGAAACTACAACAGTTTTAGGTAAATTTAAGTGATTATAGGTAATATTGGAAATATTTTTGTTCAAATCCTTAATTAAATTTCCATTATCATCATACTCATAATCATTTACACCTATTTGATCTACATCGGTAAAGCCATGATCTATAGTACTATTAGATGCATCTTTTACTTTCTTCAATTGATTGCTATTACCAAAGTAATTGTAATTTAACTTATCTGTAATTTCTCTATTAAGAAAATCATCAGTTGGAGTAAAACGCCTTAATCTTAAAATATTTCCATTTTTATCATAACTCACCGTTTTTAAATCGAAAAATCCTGCTTCTTCATTAAGATTATTACCAGCTTTGTATCTGGCTTTAGTAATGCGATTTAATTTATCGTACTGGTAACCATAGCCTCGTTTTTTATTGTCGTTTGCTGTTTTCCATAGGGTTTCACTTATATTACCATTAAAAAGACGAGAAGCGTTTAATTTAGAGAATGTTCCTGCGGCATTAGTAGTAACTGTATTATAATTAATTTTAAAAGCAAACAAATCATCCGTTAAAGTTGTTTCTATATCGTTAATCCCTCTCAACCAACCACGAATATTATAGGTATAATCAATATCCTGCAAGGTATTTGTTGCAGATTCTTTACCTCCTACTTTTTTGTTTACAAGCTGTCCTATTTCATCATAAGTATTGTCAACAATTAATTGTGGTTCTTGTATGTTGTTATAAATATCATCTTTAAACGTTTGTACATGTGTTTTTAATCTATTTTGGTGATCGTAAGTATAGTCATCTACTGTTACAACATGTTCATAATGTACCGCACACCTTGCTGTAAATGTCACGATATCATCACAATTATCATTAATTCGTTTTGCATGGTCGCTCTCTACTTGTATCACATTTCCAACAAAATCGAATTTCGTTTTCACAATATCATAGTATTGTAAGTATTGATTGTCCATCGTATTTAAAATAGGACGGCTTTTCTCGTCATAGTAAACCGCAGAACGTATCCATTGATTAGTATCTAATACTTTTATTTCACTTCCTGTAGCTAAACTATTAGTGTTATAAGATATCGTTTGTTGTAGTATTGGATTATTAGAAGGTGCATATGGTGGAAACCAATTCTCGTAATCGTCATAATAGTTTATAGTTAGTACCTCAACATTCTCCACATCGGTCGTGATGACATTATTTGAATATAAACCGCGATCTAGTACCCTCGTAGCTATTCGTTCTTCATATACTTCGGTACTGGCAGTGGCAATATTCTGTAATCGTTTTCTACTTTTACTACTTGTATACAAGCCTGTGTAGACTACACGATCAAACGCATCATATTTTGTAAACAACCATTTACCTTGTGCTTTTAAATTAGCATCTTGAGTAAAAATAGGACGGTCTAAAATATCATATACAATATGCTCCCATTGTTTACCAGGGATACGTTTGCTTATTAATCGGTTTCTATAATCGTATTTGTATTGGTAACAGAGTTTGTTTATCACAGAATTATTAATAGTAGGAGGTATTGGACGAGAATCGAACTCTTCATACGTTTGTCCTGCAGGCATAATTGCGTTTGCATTTAAACTATTAATTACTAAATTATTGTTCTCTATGGCAATTTCATAATCATCTCCGCCTGTGCCAGAATTTAAAACACCAAAAACGATATCGGGGGTAGGGCTAGTTAATGCTGCTACTGCTCCTGTTTTTAAAGTAGTATCTTGAGAGAATTCTAGAGCTATTTCAATATATATATAATCATTTGGCTGATCTACAGTTAAATTTATGATTCCTGATCCATTGGCTGCTTGAGCAGTATTAACAATATCTGTAAAAGAAATACTTTGCGTAAAGCTTGCTTGTTCTTTTACTAAAACATCAACAGCTTTTGGGGGTATGACATAGGTTAAATTACCGAAATCATCATAAACGTAATGAGTATCATTTGTCTCTTCGGTAGTAATTCCTGTAGCAGAGTCTATTTTAGAATTGTATACGCGTTTTAAAATTACTCGCCCTTGTTTATCGGTAAATTCTGCCATAGTAGCTTCATTAGCAGCTGCATGTCCAGTAGCATGAAAATTTTCGTCCTTAGTTGTGGTTTTATATAATTTATTAGGGGCATAAAAGCCATTAGCGACTAATTCTATTTTCTCGGTGTCTCCGCCAGGATGTACAACTTCAAAAAAAGCAACTTCTAATTCATTATTGGTTTTATAATCAGTCTCAACAACTTGTTCTGTATTTATTGACCAATCTTTACCGGGCGCTCCTTGTCTTAATACTCTGTTTAAAGGAGACTCTTCAAACTGAGTTTCAGAAAATGGGTTGGGAATTATAGTACTAATATCATCTGGATATTTAACAGTGTAATACTCATTAATACTAGTTTTAAGACTTTGATTATCCCTATAGGCTAGCGAACTACTTGTAGTACTTAAGTTAGCATAAGGCAAATATTGTTGGGTTTGACGACCAAAATTATCATAATACACTGGAGTGATAATGTCTTCTTTATTACCCCCAGCTTGTTTGGCTACACTTTGTTTTGGACGACCTAAACCATCAAAATAAGTAATAGTCTCTATTTTGTCTATTTCTGGAACAGTAGGTAACTGATTGACCTCATAGCCATCTTGATAGGTCGTTTTATAAACATGATTTTCTGTAAAAGTAGGACCCGATTGGCTAAAGCTCATAAATGATCCTAATACTGTTATTGCTATAATTATATTTTTCATCGTTCTTAACATATTAGATTATTATTGCTGTCCTCCTGGACATCCTGAATTCACATTTAGATTAACAAGTCGTGTTATAGATTGATTGGTAACCGTATCTGTGACAACACATTTTATAGAATAACTAGGGCAATCTGTAGCAATAATGTTAGTAATGACCGAAGGACTTGTAGTACCTCCAAGGTTAATATTAGAGGTGTTGTTAGATTTGGTCCATCGGTATCTGTATTGTCCTGAACCTCCAGATACAGAAATAGAATGTCCAGTTATATCACCTACAGATATATTAGAATTGGGAGTTGAAGTAATATTACTTACTATTAAAGGTGTAGATGCATCTGTAACTGAAACCGATGTTGATAACGATATGACTTCATTAGTAACTGTATCTGTAACTTCACAACTCATATTAAAATTTAGCTTATGCAAACTAGTTGTAGTTACACTGTAACTATTAGTTGTTGTTATTATTTCTTCATTTAAATTAGAATTAGAAATCGTCCATTTGTAGGTGTAATTTCCTGAACCTCCATCTGTTTCAATTTGAAAGCTTACTTCATCTCCAGTATTAATTGCATTTGAAGAACTACTCATAGAAGCAGAAAGTGATTCATAATTAGTTCTATAATTATAGTTGTAATCCTCTAATACTTTTTCATTTAAATCTTTTACATACAACAACCTATTAAAATCATCATACTCATAAAATAATTTTTCTCCTTTAGGATTTGTCATACTAATAACCCCCACTAATGGATCATGAGTGTAGGTTGTAACCATAGTATTTGGTATTCTTCTTAATGCATTTTCTTGATTTTGTGTTAATCCTTCATTTGCTATAAATCCGTTTCCAAACTCTGGTAATGCTTCAATATCTGAATAACTTAAATTCTCTATTTTAGCAACAAGGTATTCTTGATTATAACCCCATATATAACTAATGGATGCACCATTTGATTTACTTAATTCTAATGGGTTACCTTTATTATCATATCGGTAATACTGCAAACGATTCTCTAAAGGATCAGCACCTTTTGAAGATTTTATAAACTCTGGTGCAATAATATTATTTCCCCAATCTCTATATTCTGTAACCTGCTTAGATAAAGGATCCGTACTACCTATTTTATTGACTTTTACTTCAACTGGCATTACTAATCTATTCTTTGAAACCAGAAGGTTGTTTGTTGCATTTGAAATATCATAAGGATAAGAATAATTAGTTGTAAATACTTCATCGTCACTATCGGTAACGATTTCTTTTTTTAGATGACTTTGGGGGTTGCTATATTCGTATTTCTCCACCGTTTCTAATTCTGAACCTCTCAAATGTTCTTTAGTAATTATCTCTTTAAGCCAATCTCTATCATTCTGATTTCTAAATACGGTAACGTTGGTTTTGTACAAATTAAATACTTGTCCTGTGGTTCCGCCTGAGTTTATTATACTTTCTGATACACCAATGCTTAGAGAGTATACTTCTTGATTTATACCATTGAGTTCACCTTCTCCAAAATCGTAATCATAATTACGATCTATTAGAGGTACAGGTGAAGTATTGTTAAATGTTTTTTCACTTAATTTTTTCCCATTAATAAATTCCTTATTATCAATACTTATGAAAGGAAATGTTAAGCTTTGCTGAACGGCATTGCTCTTAAATGTTTTTTCTATATAACCTAATGAGTTGTTATTAATATCCTTTGTTTTCTCAATAACCGTATTGTAGAATACATGAGATCCCATGTAAAAACCTAAAGGAACATTACTACTACTTGAATAAACTCTAAAAGTTGATGAACAGGGTACCGCTCCTCCGTTTATGGTAGAAATATAGTCATAAGATAATATATTACGTTTTCTAAATAAATTACCTTGACTAACCCCTTCATTGGTTTCATACACAAATTCCTTTTCAACGCAACCAGAAGTCGAATTACTTGGGCAATTCGTTAATTTAGCAATTCTAAGACCTCCCGTTTCCACAGAGTAAGATGGCTCACTACTACCTTGAAAAGTTGCAACATTAGCTCTAGCTCTTAAGATATCTCCTACACCAAAATTAACACCATTAGGATTAGATGCTCCTAGGTATACATAATAAGTACCTGGTAATAATTTAAAACGTCTTGAAATAGATTCTTCTCCTGCATCGCAATGTAAAAGTCCACCTATACTTATTGATATTTTTTCACACCCCCCCGAAGGTAAATTAGTTCCATAACAATCTAAGTCTTGACAAGCAATTGTTCCTCCATCTAATCGTTGCATAATAATATCAACTTTACCGTAAGCGCCATTACCACTGCCTGGAATACCACTATTACCACATCCATTAGGGGATATTTTTTCTGCTATAAAACTAATATCAGCATATTCAAAACCTTCAAGAATCTCGAATGAAAACTGATCTTCTTTTGAATTAATACCCTCGTTTTGTTCTTCCCAATTAAGAGAAACTATTTTAGAATTAGTAGTATTTACTTGAGCTGTTTGACAAGTATATGGTACTTCATCAGTATCTTCTGGATTGAAAGTATTAGCTTGATATTCTAATTTAGTAGAACCTTTAGTAGGATAAGTAATCTTTTTTAAAGCACCTAAAATAGTCTTATTAAAATCGGGTACTCTTCCTCCATAAATATCGTGGGAATTAAAAGAATTGACTAAAAAATTAGTTGGATTGGTATTATAATACCCCCAAAAGTCTTGCTGAGAAAAATGAATATCATCAGGCGCTTCACCATAATACTCAAAACTATATTTGTTTGAGTTATCGTTATTGACTTTAACCTCAGTTAATAGTTTTCTAGTTTTATTAGTATTATCGAAAGTTAAATCAAATGTATTTATCGTTTTATTGTTTAAATTTTTTAATTCTATTTGGTTCAAATATGATAAATATTTATTTCTATTAGGAAGACCGTCAGTTGTAATAACAATTGTATTGTTAAATTGGATTTCTCCTTTAGGAAAAGTGATGTTTTTAATTAGTTTTGAATCTATTCTAAAGTGATTAGATGAATTAGAAAAATTTTCACTACAACTACCTGATTGCCTTTCACTAAAACTTTGTGAAACTGTCTTCTGAAAATGGGTAGTATCATCATATGACAATAATATAGTATCATTACTTGTTGTAATCACTTTTGATAGTTTCCATCCTGTAGGATAATAACTTAAAAAAGCACCTGAAATTTCTCCTGGATTAACAATAATCTGCTTTGTTTTTTCTATATCTTGGAAAAAATATTGTGTACCACTATCATCGATAATTTTTATACCTTTATTAAATGAAAAGTCATTATCAATTACCTCAATAACATAAGGCTTATAAGGTTTCATTACTGGATTTCTATTTTCATCAAAATAAAAAGTAACACTCATATTACCTGCACTTGCAACAAATTTATCAGGTTGCGTATCCAAAGCTCCGCTTGTTGCTGCCAAATTAACTTCGTTTCTATCTTCTTCAGATAACTCATTCAATATATAAGGTTTTATTAAGTCTCTTCCCGACATTCCGTTACCTATGTATCCTTCAGGATAATCATCTGGTCGGCTTCTCACTTGTCGTGTAATCATACCTCCGGCATTTAAACTCCATCCCATACCTAAATGGCCCGGAATTTGGTCAACTACTAGACCGTTGTGTTGATACCCTAAAGAAATTGGTAACTGAAAACCTCCTTCATTTATAGTATAAATTGGAACAGAAAAATTAGTCATTCCAACAGATAAATTTACGGGTATTTCACCAAATCGACCAAGTGTCGATGCTTCTGGTGAAGCTGGTGAAATTTTTGGAAGATCATTAGGGTTTTGAGAAAATGAATAATAAAAACAAAGAAACAGGGTTACATGAACCAATAAGCTTAGGCTTTTTTTCATAGCGAATGTTTTGTTAATAGTTAGGTGCTTATAGCAACAATATAGGTTTTACACATTTGAAGAATAAGTGATTCGGGGACTTATTTTTCAGAATGCGAATATAGATTATTTTTTTTAACATTTAAAAATGAAAAACCTTACAAAAGGTAAGGTTTATTTTTAAATACCTCATAGTCATACACTTAACATGTTAATAAAAACTTAAATTTTATAAAAAACATGATTTGATACCCGTTAAATCTGTGTTTTGCTAAGAGAATGAGACTTTTTAGTTATAAAATTACCCAAAACTTTTTAGAAGAATTTTTGCTTGTAGATAATATTTTCCAGTTCTGTAATTCTTTTCTTTTTTAAAGTGTAAACTTTTAATTTCACCAAATTTGGTGTCTTGTTCTAGTTTGTGAATTAATTTTAAAATGCCATTATAATTACCCTCTAAGGTGAATTGATAGGTTTTTATTATAATGTCTTCTTTTAAAGTATTATGAGGTTCTAAAAAAGCTACAACCTTAATATCATGAGTATTAGAATAGGTATTAATTGTTTTTAATAAATTGTTTTGCAAAGAACTACCATCAAGCTGGTATTTTTTTAACAATCTATTGTAGTGGTTTTGTTTTTGCTTTAATAACGACAATTGTTTGGGGGCATTTTTAAACAATAATTCTTGCTGTTTTAATTCATTATATTGTTTTTTAAGCACAATAGTATTAGAAATGGCGAGCTGATAACATACTGTTAGTACGATAATAAAACCAACAACCAATACTGTATTTTTGTTTTGATTAGTCATGATTTAAATTTAAAATAATAGTGAATATAGATTTCGATTTAGACGTGTCGCTATATGTTTTAATTTTAATCGTATCAATCCATTTTTTTGTTTCTAGAGTGGCAATCCATTCAGAAAACACTTCACTTGAAGTCGATTCTCCAGAAACGATGATAATACCTTCGTTATAATTTACAGGTTGATCTTCTTTTACTCGTTTTAAAAGCGGCTGAAAGTGAAGCTCAGTAAGTAATAAGGTGTTAGGTAAACTTTTTACAATGTCATTAGTATAATAAGAACTTTTAGAAGTATTACTCTTTAGCATATCATCAACCAATTTCTTGGTGGTATTTACTTCATCATTCAATTTTAAAATAGTCGCCTTATTAGTTTCATTAACTTGAGACGTTTGCTGTAATGTTTTTACTCTATCAAAGTAATGATTAAAAAAAAGAAAATTGAGAAGTAAAAGACCTAATATGAACAGTAAGCTAAATTTAAAAAATTGGTTAAAAAATCGAGATTGTTTATAATCCTTATCTAATGTTTGTTTTAAATCTTTAAAATTGGTTTGCGAAGTGTTTGTTTTTAGTATGGGGTGTAATGCCCCAGCAAGCGATAACACCATTTTATTTGTAACCTCTAAACCATTTACATCATAATTAGATATCGTCTCATTAATGCTTTTATCAATACTCGATATAAGCTGTTGTTCAGAAACAATTGTAGCATTAGAAGTTAAAATTGTTGTATTTGAAATGAATTCTGAAATTCCAGAAATACAGGTATTACCTAAAGAAAAATTTAAAATTTTGATCTGTTGTTTAGAATAAGCTTTTATAATAGTATCAATCTGATCTTTCCTACAAATAGAAATGAAATTTGTTTTACCCTGAGATAAGACTTCATAGTAAAATTGATTGAGATCTATATTTGGGAACACCTTATAAACCAGTTTTAAAGGATCTTTAATTTCACTTGTAATAGACTTACTAAGCACATGGTCATTATTTATAATTAAGACCGCATGTTGATTTTTTGGAAGCGATTTAGTCGCCTCTTCAATACTATTAGTTTCATAAGAGCGTTCTATCTCAATCTTATTTTTACCTTTTTTCAAAAGACACGTAATAATCGTGTCTTTACCATTTACAATAGTATGTTCAATACCACAGAAATGATTTCCAAATTGAAGATATGATACTACGCGCTCTAACATTAATAGATCACCGTTGGTTTAATTAAAACAGACAATTTTGATTTTTTTGCTTCTCGTCTTCTTTTACTAAACAAGTATTTAATAATAGGAATTCGTGCTAAAAAGGGCACTCCAGTACCAGAGTTACTTTTCATATTTTCTTCTAGCCCTCCTAAAATAGCAATGTCTTGGTCTTGCATTCTTATAATAGAAGTGAAATTACGAGAACTAATGTCTGGCGGAGCTTCTTCAGAAATTCGATCTCCAAAACTGGATTGAATGACGTTTATATCTAATAATACTTGTCCGTTTCCAGAAACTGAAGGTTTTATGGTTAAACCCAACTCGGCATCAATAGGGAAATAATTAGTAATCTCAGAACTTTGCGGGTTATCGGTTCCTATAACATTACGTTGTGTGACTGCATAATATGAAGTTTCACCGTTAGAGAAAGTGGCACGATGCCCATTTAAAGTCGCTAACTTAGGTGTAGAAAGGACTTTAAAATTACCATTGCTTTCCATGGCCTTAATTCTGGCAAAAAAATTAGGAACTACTTTTCCTAAATTAAAGCCCCCAAAATCATTAAAACTGCCTATAATCTTATTTACAGTTTTAGCACCCAATGTTAAATCGGTATTAGGATAAATACTTCCTTTAGTATCTACTTCACCATCTCCTAAACCCCATTCTACACCAGTCTCAAGCGTATTATTTCGGCTTATTTCAATAATCATTACTTCTATAAGTACTACAGGTATAGGTTTGTCTATTCGTTTAATAAAAGCTTTAAAACGTTCTATTTTAGAGCTTGGACCAGTGACATAAAAACTATTCAATTCAAAATCCATTTCTATATCTAAATCTTGAGTGAGCTCTTCAGGGACAATACTTAAAAGATCACTACTATTACCTGAACTGAAACTATTTCTATTTTGATTGCCAAAACCAGATCTTTGATTGTTTCTATTATTAAACTGTCCTGAATTGTTATTTATACCACTATTTTGATTTGAATTAATTCCTGTATTAAAATTATTAAACGTCCCATTAGTATTGGAACCTATGTTATTACTTGGTCGTCTATTTCCAGCACCAGAAGGATCTGATAATAATTCGATAGAGCGAAATTGTAACGCCACCACTTCTACATTTCGAACACTTAATTGACTTTCTGTACCAAAATAATAGATGTTACCTTCTTTCTTAAAGGTGAAATTTTTAGGAGTTTGAGAGCTTGTATTTCGATTCTGGTTTTGTTGGTTCTGTGAGGTGTTTTGACCAACAGTACTTCCAGAGTTCGAAATACTAGTGCTTGTTTGAGATTCAAATAATTTAGTTAATAACGTATCAAAAGTAATCGATTTTGCTTTAAATGAAGCGGTACCAGCAGCGTCCAATGGTGTCGCAGTAAACACATCAATTTTAAGAGCATTAACAATATCGTTTATAACATCGGCAATTGGTGTATTTTGAAAATCGACTTCCAATAATTTATCTGTTTCATTTATCACTTTGAAAAAGAAATTAGATTGGCGACGCCTAACAGGTCTTTGTGAACTTTGTGTGCTGTTAGGATCTGCAGTTGCTGGCGATGTGTTACCTTCAAACAAATAAAAGCCTTCTTTCGATTTTTCGACATATAAATTATTAGCAAAGGCTAAATTATTCATCGCAGAATCAAATGGCATGTCTTGGATGTAGGCCGTTAAGGGTAAGTTTCCTAAAGCAGGAGAAAACACTAAGTTTTTTCCTGTTTTATTCATAATAATTTTGAATACATCGTATAATGCATCTCCTTTGGCATCAATAGAAATTGTATTATTTCCAGAACTAAAAGCAATAGGAATGATACGTTTTTCTGGTTCTTCTATTGGTTTTTGGTACTTCTTAACCGATAGGATATTCCCTGTGAAATCGATAGTTAATTGATATTCTTTACATAAAAATACTAGTAAATCTGAAACAGTAGCATTCGTGAAATTGTTTTTTACAGGCTGGTTTAAGTCTGTTGAAACATTAATATTTACTTTATGTAATTCTGAAATGGCTAATAAAAAATTAGCCAATGTAATGTCTTGAACCTGAATGTCTGTTTTTATGTTTTCGGTTAAACCAGGAGTAGAAACCGATAGTAATTCTAATTTTGATTTTATAGTATTAATTCGCTGTTCTTCATTTTGAGAAAACCCAAAAATCGAAATCATACAGATTAATAGAACTAATATTTTTCGCATCATAATGTCGTTTTTAAACGGCCAAAAGGGCATAAATTTCATCTACCGATGTGGTACCTGTTTTCACCAAATTTATGGCGTTATCTTTCAGTGTTTTTATAGTATTAGATTTGATATAATCATCAATTTCTAATTCATTATTTTTAATATGTTTAACTAATTTTTTGGTAATGGGTATAATTTCGTAAATCGCTTTCCGATCTCTATAGCCAGTATGATGGCAATGGCTGCAGCCTACCGCAACAAAATGTTTTTCAAGATCACTAGGGATTTCAAAGTGCTCAGGAAAAATACTTGGTGAAATTAAGCTTTCTTTTTTACAATGCTCACATAGTTTTCTTACTAAGCGTTGCGCAACACTTACATTAAGAGTACTTGCTATTAAAAAAGGAGGGATGTCCATATCTATTAAACGAGATATAGTCGCCCAAGCCGAATTGGTATGTATTGTAGATAACACTAAATGTCCTGTTAAGGCTGCTCTTATAGCCATATTCGCCGTTTTAGCATCTCGTATTTCACCAACCATTATTACATCTGGGTCTTGACGCAAAAATGTACGTAATGTACTCGCAAAGTCTAAACCAATATTTTCTTTTAATTGAACTTGATTAATCCCTTCTAAAGTATATTCAATGGGATCTTCGATTGTTAATATATTGGTTTCATCATCATTTAATAATTTAAGTGTGGCATATAAAGTAGTTGTTTTTCCAGATCCAGTAGGACCAGAGATTAATACAATACCATTAGGTTTCTTTATTGTTTCTTTATAAGTTTTAAGTTCTTGCTCGGTAAACCCTAGATCGTCTAATACAATATGATTGGCATCTTTACTTAGAATACGCAATACTAATTTTTCACCATGTAATGTAGGTAAAGAGGAAACACGAATATCAAATTCATCATGAGCCGTTTTTATAGTAATTCTTCCATCTTGGGGTAAACGTTTTTCAGAAATATCTAAAGCTGCTTTTATCTTTAATTTATTTAAAATTACAGGATATTCTTGTAGTGAAATAATATATTGTTCTTTTAGTTTTCCATCTAAGCGAAAACGAACACGACAGCGCTCTTCGTATATTTCAAAATGAATATCACTGCTCCCAATATCCTTAGCATTTAATAATATTTTTTCTAAAAAATCTGTACTAAAGTGTAAATCTTCAACAGCTGTATTTGCTCGCTTTCTAAAATTTGTAGATAAATATTTAGAAATAGATGCTTTAGAATCTTCAATTAAATGAACTGTTTTACCTAAAACGATTTCTAATTCTTGTTTTAAATCGTCTGAAACGGTTTCGGTTTTGAATGTAATACTATTATTAGAATTCTTTACTGGAATTATTTTATAATGAAAGGCTTGCTCGCTACTTATTAGCTGCATTAAATCTGTTGATATGTCAAATTGTTCTTTCAAGTGTTTATATTTATTGTTTTTCAAAGGTCACATGCTGTTCGCTATTAATCATTTCTTCTGGGAATAAAATTTTTCACATGCTCGTTTCAAAATAAATTAAATAGTATACAACGCGTTAATTATACCACTCCAGTAACTTAAATAGGCTATTGCAAAAAACAAACTCATATAACCAGCTAACGGCACTGTTTTAATAGTTGAGTTTCTTTTTAGAATAAAATGTAGCATTAGCGAAAATATAAGTGCACTTATAAATAGTATTAGAAAAGATACAGAAGAAAAAGTAAATGACAAAGCGATAAATAACAATACATCTCCTAAACCAAAGGTATCGCTAAATTTCATTTTTAATTTATACTTTGAATATAATAAGATAATCAATAATAAAATACATACAAAAGTGATATTTATGAAAGTCGTTAGAAAAAATAGCTCGGGAAGCACCTTGCAATAATGCAATACCCCAGACAGTAGAGCAACTAATGGGAAAAAGAACCAATACACTTTACATTCTTTTACATCTTGATAAAAAATTGAAAGTAGTGTAGACATTAGGGCTATTTTAAAAAAAAACACTTGTATTAATCTTTAATTGTTTGCTTGGGAGATCCTTTTTCATCAATTTCCCAGACATTAAATATACCATCCCCATCAAAATCGGTTATGGCAGTTGCTCTTGCTTTGAAACTATTATTTGTTGCATTTATAATTTCGTAAACATAATTTGCCTTCCCATCTTCTTTAACAGTAATAGGGGCTTCAAAATCGATATCATTAAAATTCATGGAATACTTTGAATACATATAACGATATGTAGTCTGGGAGTTGTGAATGTGCGTTAATTGTGTTTGGGCTTCAATACTTCTTGTTTTACTTATAAGTGGCATTAAATTGGGTAAAGCTAATAAGAGTAATATTCCAATGATTACTAATACAATTAATATCTCTTGAAGGTTATAAGCGTTAAGTTTCTTATTAAGTTTCATGTGTTGGCGTTGATTTTTTAATCTGTCACATGTAACATCCATATCATTATTTTATATAGTAAACTATTAAGTATGGATATTTCATTTCATTCAGGTTAGGGATGTAAATATATAAGATATTTTGTTAACAGGATTAATCAAGGTTATTTTTATCACCTAGTCTAAAAGCCAATTGTATTTTACTTGCATACAATAAATTTAAAAATAGACTTAAAATTATTTTATTAAATACAAATAATAATTTTAAATTATTACCTTTCATCTAAAACTAGGGTGAAATCATATGAGGTTAAACTCAAATAATTATATTTACAAAAAAACGACGTACATGTTTAAGTGCATACAAATTTTAGTATTAATCTTGTCTTTAGCTTCTTGTAAATCTATAGCGAATCATAGTAGTTACCAACAAATGACAACACAAGATGTTGCTTTAGGGAGTATAGGGATAAATAATAATTTTATTTTTAAACAAGGTTATGATAATTCAGGACTTCCTAGTTATAAAGAGGAGATAAAAGTATCTCTTACTGCTTTACCACATAACAGTGGGACCTATAAAGCATTTAATAGAGCTAGCTTGTCACAAAAAGCGAATTTTAAAGTGAATTATATCGATTCTCTAGAAAATAAACCAAAATATATTGATATTTCTATTGCTGATACTGTTTTACTAATAGAGAGCTTAAACGATCCTTCTAACACGGCAATTAAAAATTATTTAAGCACGCAAAAAGAAGCAAAAGTGGTGACTAGTATTGCATTAGCATTACCGGTGCCTTTAATGAATAGCATTAGTGAAGGCGACGAGTATTTCTTATCTGAATATGGAAAAAAATCATATGCATTAACGGTCTACAAAAATAAAACACTATTAAATACCATTCCTTTTAATAATGGAGTCGTTTTTGCTTATGATGTTTCAAGTTGTTGTTGGCAAGAAAACAATAAACACCAAGTTGCTATTGTTGATTTGGTAGATACATTAGATTGTCCATACAAGACTTATGGTTCTGCTAAACGCGCAAAGAATAAAATTAATTATTTTAAATTTTAAAATAATGAGAAAGCTTACAATAATCCTGTTTATTTTATGTGGTTTTTTTGCTTGTGATGAAGTCGTTGGAGTAGACGATATTTCTAATGATAACATTGTTATACTTGCCCCAGCTAATGGAGTTACTCTTACTAATTCAACGATAAATTTTACGTGGGAAATTCTCGAAGAAGCTGATTCCTATAAAATACAAATAGCAGCGCCTACTTTTGAAGAAGCGCAGCAAATTATACTAGACTCTTTAATTACTGTTAACAGTTATAGTAAAATATTAGAAAATGGAGGCTATGAATGGCGTGTAAAGGCTGTTAATTCTGAATTCGAAACTACTTACACCACATCAATCTTTACCGTTGAAGAATAAAACAAAAACATATCTATTGATTGCTGTTGTTCTTCTTGTATGGGGAATTATAGGTTATAAAATTATTTCTGCAATGAACCCTAACGTTCCTAAAATTCAAGAACAAGAATTTAGTGTGAATTTCAATCCTAAAACAACTATAGAATTAGATACATTCTCTGTTCAAACAGTAAAAAGAGATCCTTTTTTAGGGACTTTACAGTCTAATAAAAATAGAACTAAAAAAGGGAATGCTAAACCTGATTTTAAATGGCCTATAATTACCTACCAAGGCGTTGTAGAAGACAAAAATTCGAATAGTGGACAAATATTTATAGTAAGCGTTAATGGAAAGCAAAGTTTATTAAAGCGTGGTAAGTCTTTTAGTGATGTTTTTATTGTTAAAGGAAATAAAAAAGAATTGATTGTTAGATATAAAGGAAAACTTAAAACCATTTCTTTAAAAAAATGATTTTCAAAAAGTTAAAAGGAGGCGCTTTACAACTTACATTGTTTATAATCGTTGTTATCGCATTACTTTTAGCCGCCTTTGTATTAGTTATTAATATACATGACCGTTTTGAATCTCAAAATCAATTGATTAAAAAAACCATAGAAAACAGTAATCAAGGTGTTTCGTATGCAATTAATAACGACTTCAAAACAATTTTAATTGAAGATAAAGAGAACGATTTTACCAAAACAAAACTATCTAAAGATAATTGGGGTGTTTTTGAAAAAGTAGTTTCTACAAGTACTATAAAAACTAATCGCATTAATAAAATTGCTTTGCTAGGCGCGAAACAGTCAGATTTTAAACGAATTGCCCTATATATTGAAGAGAATAATAAACCACTTGTTGTGGTTGGGAATACAGAAATAAAAGGATTAACCTATTTGCCTAAACGAGGGGTTAAAGCAGGAACTATTGCAGGGCAATCTTATTATGGTTCGCAACTTATTTATGGTCTCACCTCGCAAAGTTCTAATTTGCCAGAGTTAAATTCTAATAACTTAGAGTATCTAAAACAGCTTAAAAAAATAGGTTCAGAGATACCTCAAAAAGATTTTTTGTCTACTAATAACGGAGGGCAATATAAAAACTCCTTCCTAGAACCTACTAAATTCATTTTATCAAATTCAGATATTAATTTATCTGCAATTGAGTTAATAGGAAATATCATTGTAAAATCTAAAACAAAGATTTATGTTGAGCCAAACGCTAAATTGAAAGACGTCCTATTAGTTGCACCAGAAATTATTATTAAAAGTAATTTAAAAGGGGTGTTTCAGAGCATAGCCTCAAAAAAAATTACGGTAGGAAATAATGTTACACTTAATTATCCTTCGGCATTAGTTTTAATTAATGAAGAACAAACAACGATGAATACAAACTCATCACTGCAAGAACCTATAATTGTTATAAATGATAATAGTAGTTTAAGTGGAAGTATTATTTCTATTACTCCAAAAAGAGTAAGTAATTTTAAACCTCAAATTCTTATAAAGAGTAAAGCAATAATTACGGGAGAGGTGTATTGTAATCAAAATATTGAATTATTAGGAACCATTAAAGGCAGTGTTTTTACTGCCAATTTTATAGCAAATCAATCAGGGTCGATATATCAAAACCATTTATACAATTCTAAAATTAATAGAGATGCTCTAAATGAAAATTATTCAGGATTATTATTTAAAAACCCTAAAAAAAGTATTGCTAAATGGTTGTACTAAAAAAAATAAAAGGATCAACATTAATGGAGACTTTAGTGTCTTCCGTTTTAATCGTTATTATTTTTATGATTGCTAGTATGATTTTAAATAATTTATTTTCTAATAGTATTAAGAATAATACGAAAATCATTGAAACGAAACTTAATAAATTACAGTATCAATATTTAAAGGATAATATTGTATTACCTTATTCAGACAGTTATAAAAAATGGAATTTTTCAGTAGAGGTAATTAATGAAAATGGATTTAAACAAATAGAATTTGAAGCTTTTAATGCAGAAACCAATAAGCGACTAACAAAACTTATTAATGAAAAATAACACTAAAATAGAAGCCTTTACACTAAGTGAACTCATTGTTGTACTTATTTTATCGAGTATAATAGTGGGATTGGCATTTTCGGTGTTGACTCTGGTGCAACGACATATGTTTAGTATTCAAGAGAACTTAAGTAATAATACTACACTTAATAAATTAGAACAATCGCTATGGATAGATTTTAATAGGTATTCTAAAATAACCTATTCTAATAATGATGAGATACTAACTTTATCTTCTGAAATAGATTCTATTTCATATAAGTTTTCAACCAATTATGTCCTTAAAGATAAGGATACATTTAAAATTCCTATAGCGAGTAAAACTTTTTTCTTTGACGCAAAAACGGTAGAGTCTGGATTGGTTGATGCTATACAATTGAAAACAACAAAAGCGTTTCATGACCAGGAAATGTTTATTTTTATGGAAACAGATGCTAATGCTTATATGAATTAATGGGATTTGAATTAAAGACTATAAAAAAAGATAAAACAGAGAGTTCTTCGTCCAAAAAACAAGGAGAAGACTCTTTTTTAAAAAAGGAAATCACTTTTTTAAACAAACCATTTGGCTCTAAAATTAAAGAGAACTTTTATACAGAGGTTAGTGTGCTATTAAATGCAGGAGTAACACTTAAACAAGTGTTAGAGCTTCTAGAAAAAGGTCAAAAAAAACAACAAAATAAAACGGTTTTATCTCTACTCTCTGAAGACATTATAGCAGGTCGAAGTTTATCTAATGCCATTAAAAAACAAAACGTATTCTCAGAGTACGAGTACTATGCTCTAAAAATAGGAGAAGAAACAGGGACACTAGCTCAAGTCACCGAACAGTTAGGGGCTTATTTTGAAAGAAAAAACGAGCAACGCAGAACCATTATTAGTGCATTAACTTATCCCATTATTATCTTAAGTACAGCAGTCTTAGTTGTTGTGTTTATGCTTCGTTATGTAGTACCAATGTTTCAAGATATTTTTAAACAGCAAAAGGTCGAATTACCAGGCATTACCAAATTTATCATTTCAGCTTCAGATTTTTTAAGAGATTATGGCTGGTTGTTTTTAGTATTATTTTTTGTTATTTTAATTTCAAGACCACTATTAAACAAAAAAAAGTGGTACAAAACAATTATAGATAAAATAACTTTGAAAATTCCTTTCATTGGAGATTTTGTAAAAACGACTTATTTGTCACAGTTTACTCAAGCTGTTTCTTTATTAACAGCATCAAAAGTTCCAGTAGTTAATAGTATTCAGTTAGTAAAACAAATGATTCAGTTTTATCCTTTGCAAACTGCTTTAGAAACTGTAGAACAAAATATTTTACAAGGACATGCTCTAAGTGAAAGCTTAGCTAAACATAAATTGTTTGATGATAAAATGATAACGCTAGTTAAAGTTGCTGAAGAAACCAATCAAAATGAGCTTATTTTTAATAGGTTAAACATGCAATATAACACTCAAGTACTGCAACAATCAAAAATATTATCTACCATTATGGAGCCTATTATTATTCTTATTGTTGGTGTTTTAGTAGGTGTGATTTTAATAGCAATGTATTTGCCAATGTTTAAGTTGAGTAGTGTTATTGGTTAGGGCCCTGCTTTTTGTAAATTTAGTCTACTTCATATATAATAATAGTGCGTAATTATTTTGAACACTTTTTAAACTTCATAGCTTTTAAAAACGTAACCAACTACAATTCCTGACTTAAAGAAAAAGCTCACTAAAATTTAATTTTATGAGCTTAGATGAGGAATCCTATACCACATAATCGCTTCACAGAACATGGAAAATACAACTATCTATTTTTTGATAGCGTAACTGCCTTCAATACTTTTGTGAATAACGAAACGGAAATTCTATCTGCAAGTAATAGAATAATTTGGTCTTCGGTTAATCAATATGCACAGAAAAGTATTAATTCTCGTTCCGATTGGTTTGGGACTCCAACTCCAAAAACACTTCATGAATTACAAAATCACGACGTTTTTCTAGGAATGTCTCTAGTAAAAAACATTCAACCAAAAATCAAAGACCAACTCTATCAATATTTAGATCTCCTACAAGATGCTGAATTACCAAAACCAAAACTAGCTTATAATGATAGAGGGCTTGGTGTTTTCTCTTTTGAGCGAGCAGCGATGGCGATGTACAAATCATACACCGTTAGCACTTCATCTCCAATAATGAAAACAGTCAGTCAGATGCACATAGAACTGGGCAACCATCAAATTCAAACATCAGTTAAAAGTGTGTATGCTTACTTTAAAGACAAGCAACTTTCTTATCCCGCAATACAACTATATGTTCAGGCAGGTGCAAATGTAAATATCAAAGGGGATCAACTCCTTTACGTAGGTTTAGCTTGTGCGGAACTCGTCGATTTTATGGAGCTACGAGGAATTTCTGTTGAAGTCAATGTATTACTAGGAACTTCATTTGACAATCAAACCGTAATGGGAGTGATTCGCATAAAACAATTTCAAGATCCATTAGATAAAAACCAATTGTTACTAATGAGTTCTGATCCACGTTATTTTAGATATCGGGGGTTTAAAGCCCTTGTAGCCATATCTAATTATTTCGATTTAACTATTCCGGAGGGATTGGGACGCATTACAAGTGCTATGGGTAACCATTTCGTACAAACAATTAATCCTGAAGGCTTTGTTTTTGAGCAAAGTTACACTATGAATGCAGCGGTAAAAGAAGTTTCTAAAATCATTAAAAACTATAAAAAACAAATAACCAGTTAATGGAAAAGACCATCATAAAACAAAGTGTCATTCATAAGATAATGGATCGAGGCATTCTTATCAATAAACAAAGCAAGTTGCCCTGTCGAAATTTTCAAATCATGATCTCGACACTTCGATCTCATATTCTAATTTTACGCTGGACCACCATAGATCTGTCAGATCAAGACAATCCTAAACAATGCTTTCGTTACGAATGCTTCACTAAAGAAGGAACGCCACAATTGTGTTCTATTTACTATACGAATCAAGAAGAGGCAAATGCTTTTTTTTGGAGTTTACAACCACTCTACAATCAAAGTTATGCCATCGACCATAAACTATAAGACATGTATAAAACTAAAACAATACCTGGAAAGATCCTTAAAACGATACAAATTGCTAATCAAGATGAGATAAAAGAACTAACTGGAAGTAAGTTAGAATTAGACAAAGCTTGGGAGCTCATAAAAAATAGATCAGAGAACTTTACAAAAGAGGATTTAAAAGTAAAGGAAGCTGACCAATTGTTGTATCAAATCGTTTACCCATCAAAAACCAAGACCTCAGAATCTAATCGAGAACTTATTATCATTAAAGAAAAAGAACGAGCAAGAGCTTTGGTACTTCTAGAACTCGAACTCGAATTATTAAATGCCGCATAAATTTAAACCATGACCATAGAAAAATTACAACAAGTTCAATTAGAAAAAGTACAGCCAGAAGCGTTAAGAGAAATGCTTGAAGACATGCTTTCAGATTACGATAAAACCAACGATAAAGAAGCGTTTAATGAGATTGCTCAGGAGAACATTGAAAAAGTCTTTCTTCTCGTCGAAAAAATGTCTCCTTCAGCATTAAAAGCCAAGGAAAAGAACTCCGAAAATAAAAAAGAAATTACAAAAAAAACGGAAGAGACAAAAGCAGCATCGAAAACAATTAAAAAAGAATTAGAGGTCTTAAATAAAGATATTAAGGTCTGTCGTGCAAAAATTAAAAAATACAACGAAGAAAAACGAAAGAACACCCCGAAGAAACCAAAACCTACCCGTCATTCAAAAATCAAAAGTCACTTTGTTTCTATAGCTAATCTCATTCCGCCAACTCATAAAGACAATTTAAATGTCCAAAAAGAAGCTAAAAAAGTATTACTTAAGGCATACAGGGAAATAATGAACACCTACAAAATGAATCGAATAAAAACTGAAGTAGGCGAAAAAGCCCTTGAAGAGTTATACGATAAAATAGAAGAAAAACTAAAAAAATAACAATGAGCAAAAAAGTTTTAATTATTACAGGTGCGGGACTGGCTATCGGCTTTGTAGAAGCCCTGATCTATTACAATCTTGGAAAAAAGGGAACAAATGAAAAATTCAAATTTCAAATTCCAAAAGGTCAAGAACTTATAAAAACTACAGGTGTTATCATTGCCACCTCATTAGCAACTGCTGCACTCTCCAATGTATTGGAGAATATGATTGTAGATCAACCCAATTTAAAACCAATAATTGCCTAGCATTATGACTAAAATTGAACATCAAAATTTCTTAAAAACCAATAATCTTCAAGTTAAATTATTACTCCAGCCTATTCAAGAAAAAATTGAAGTTTTTAATCGCATGTATAAACTTCTTGAGAAGGTTTCTGACTGTGAAAAAGGAGAGCTTATAGAGGAATTAGAGGCGCTGGACTTAGAAATTTCAGAAGACATTGAGGAAGAGTATGCAGATCGTTTAGAATACAATGATATCATTCCTGTAAAGACTTCAGAAAAAAAAGAAACAGAGCTTGTCAAACCTTTAAACGTAAAGAAGCAACCAAAAAAAATAACAGATGAATCCATTTTAGACGAATTAGTTAAAATGGGACGTACCAATGACATTGGACGATCTACTTTTTTTGATTTAGGTATTAAAACTGTTTTAGGTTGGACTACCATTGTCGGAAAGTATAAAATAAAGCGCACGTCCGCTTTTACCTATCGCTACAAGATAGAATTGAATTAAAATACTTGTCGCCTTTTATTGAAAGCCATTTAAATACTCTTTTGAATGGCTTTTGTATTTTTTATACCCTTCATTTATGTAAATTATTAGTCTCTCAAATGAAATATTGATAGTATCTTTATTTTTAAAAAAAAGTTAGGATTAATCTATTATCTCAAAAGGCTAAATGTCCAATTATAAACACTTATTATCTTGCTGGCACAAACTAGAACATTATTCTCCCTCACAACTACCAAAGGATAATGATATTCTAGAACTCAAAGATGATTATCCAATGCCCTGGTTAAAAAACACCTTGGGCTTTGATGAAGAAAAAACAACCATATTTACAATTTATCTCGGTGTTTTTAAATCATCAATAATGATCGATTTCGTAAAAGAGTATTTTAAGGTGCTTGATGAAAATGAAAATCGCCAAGATCAAGATATTGTTTACGCCAGTATTAAGTTAAATAAATCAGGACAGTATATTGAAAATACGTTTGGTTTGTCTACCCTTCCTTGGGCTTTAGGACAATTGGAACAGAATAAAATTAAATCAAACGACTGGCATCGAGATTTTGAAGGTGTTAAACATGATATACTTTCTAAAATAGAACCCATTTTATATGAATTTATTGAAGCTGAGAGTGAAACTCAGGAGACTCAAAATGTTTTAAGAATCCTTGACAAAGAGGATATACAAAACATACAAGCCCGCATTCAAGAGGAATGTAAATGGAGCGTTAATCCAGAGACCAGTTACTTTTTTACAGAACGGAAAGTTCCACTCTCTAAAAAAAACAAGAAAGCTAATACTATAACTGCAAGAGCAGAGTTGCTTAATAGTTTTTATGTTAAAGATTTAGAACATATCATTAAGAATTTTAAAGGTGATAATCATTCTGCATTTGATAAATATTTAAAAGGAAATTTAGACATAGACCTTCAGAAAATAAATATCAAAGAAGACTTATCGGTTTTAAAAAACACTTTGACTCCAAAACAAATTCCCGATGGATGTTGGCCATCAAAATATTCTTTGAATTTGATGCAACAATTTGCGGTGAACACCATTTTGGATCAAAAAGAGATGGAACAGTCTAGTCTGTTTTCAGTGAACGGACCACCAGGCACAGGTAAAACCACTTTATTAAGACATGTAATTGCTGGTATTATTGTTGAAAGGGCTAAGAAACTGAGCCAATATGATAAACCTGAAGACGCCTTTAAACAGGTGGGTACATTGTTTAATAATTCAGATTATGAATACGAAATCTTTGCTCCAGTATCAGATCTAAATACTGGAGGTATTGTTGTTGCTTCTTCAAATAATGGCGCGGTTACAAACATTTCTAAGGAGTTGCCTTTAATTCATGAAGTAGAACCCTATGATGGAGTACTATCCTATTTTAAAGAAGTCGCGCAAGATACGAATGAAGATCATTGGGGACTGATATCGGGAGCTTTAGGTAACATGAAAAATAGAAAAGCTTTTAAGGAAAACTATTGGATTACTTTTAAAGATAAAAAACCAGAGAGTAAAGCTTTACTTAAGTACTTTAAAGAAAACACTATAAGCGATTTACAACCTTGGCGTCAAATTGTCAAAAGATTTAATGATAAAATTCAAGAGGTCACCGTTGAAAAAGAAAGGCTTGATACCCTGCGATTAAAAAGTGAGAAGTTCTCTGAATTAGAGGAGGGCTTAGCCACAATAGAAAGAGGACTAACCGAACTTAGAGATTCCCTCTCTGAATTGAATACCTCACTTCAGGAAAAACAAAATGAGGCTTCACATCTTAAAGACAATGAGAATAAATTATGGGAGCGATTGAAATTAGTACAATCAACAAAGCCTCACTTTTTTTCTTATTGGTTTAGCAAAAGTAGTCGAGAAAAATACAAACAACGATTGGATATCATTCTTACCCAACAAAAAGAGAATGCGTTGAACACTCAAGTGACAGCCACCTTAATAAAGGAGCTCGGAGAGAATAAAAATAAATTTGAAGAACAAAAAAAGAAACTAAAATCGGAGAGCACTCTGATTAAACAAGATCTTGAGTTGCTTGTAAATGCTAAAAGAGAGCTGTCAAATAATTATGCAGATACCCATTTTTGGAATGCGATAGAATCAAAAGCGGTGCAGAACAGCCGTCCTTGGCATTCCCCAAAACTTCAAGATTTACAAACGGAGGCATTTATTATCGCTTTAGAACTAAACGAAATCATGCTACTTACGGCGAATAGAAAAAATAAGATGATTTCAAATACACTTGCTGGTTTCTTTGAGTTCTTATCGGACAATGCTAGACCAAATACAGATATTACAGAAGCAATATGGAGTACTTTTTTTCTTGTAGTTCCTGTCGTTTCAACTGCTTTTGCTTCGGTGAGCCGATTGTTTAACAATGTAGGCGCAGAGAAACTACCTTGGTTATTTATTGATGAAGCTGGACAAGCCATTCCGCAAGCTGCTGCGGGCGCCATATGGCGTTCTAAAAAAGTGGTCGTTGTTGGAGATCCTCTGCAAATAGAGCCCGTGGTAACTGTCCCTGACTTAATTACAAAAAATTTAAGATCCTATTTCAATCTAAACACCCATCAAATTCATCCTGAATTATCGGTTCAAGTTGGCGCAGATCGTGCCAATAAATTGGGTACTTATATTGATACAAATGCCATAGAGGATGTCTGGATCGGCTCACCGCTAAGAGTTCATAGGCGCTGTATCGAACCTATGTTTTCAATAGCTAATAAGATTGCATATAACAACACCATGTTTCTCTCGACCCCTAATCCTAAAGAATTGCCGTTACAATTTAAAACGGCATTTATACATTGTCCAGGACAAGTGATTAACAGACATTATTGTGAGAGTCAAGGCAGAATTATTTGTGACCTCTTAAGTCATGAAATTAATAGTTCAGGCGGTTTACCCAATACTTATATTATCACCCCTTTTAAAGAAATTAGTCAACAATTAAAAAAACAAATTAGAAAAGCAATTGATTTTAAATTTGATAGGCTTACCCTAAAAGATAGTAAAATAGCTTTTAAAAAATGGGTAGATAATCATGTAGGAACAATTCATACTTTTCAGGGAAAACAAGCAGATGGTGTTATTCTTTGTTTAGGTCTTGATGAGCGAACCAAAGGGGCTGCGAATTGGGCCTCAAAAAAACCCAATATATTAAATGTTGCACTAACGAGAGCTAAATATAAATTTGTGGCTATTGGAGATGAAAATATATGGTTGGAGCAGCCCTATTTTATGGCATTAAGAGGGATAAGCCATTCTAACCCGATAACAAATGAATCAAATAATCATAAATAATTTGTAAAAAGAATAGAAAAGAACTGAAAATATACTTTTTGTAGCTTGGCTGTACCATAAAGAATATAGACTTGCTAATGAAAAAAACAGCTTATAATTACATCCAGTTACAAGATCGTATTGATACACTTATTGGGAAATTTGGGCTTCAAAAAACGATTGAAGTCATTGAGCATATTTCTAACAATACTGCACTTCAAAATAAGGACACTCAGAAAATGAAACTTCTTATTTTATATACCATCTCTCAGAGTATAGATATTTTTAATATCGAAGAAGAAAACTATTTTACTAGTACAATTGAAGAATATAAAGAGGCGAGAATGTCGTGTTATTACCTCTTAAAGAAATACTCGGATATTAGTCATGCTAGTATTGGCGAAAATTTCCAACAATCTAAACGAGCGATACTTTATCATCATCACAAATGTGAGGAAATCCTATCCATCCCACAATTTTACAAATCGTTTGTAGAAAAATTCAAAACACTAGAAAATAACGTCATCAATTTTATTACCAAATTGGAATAAGCCTATGCAAGAAATTATAAACAAAGAAGTTCAGGATGCCCTAATGGTGAATCCTGAAACCATTACGTTTGAACCCTTACAAAGTGAAGACAGCAGTCCTTTGAATCAACCGGTCATTGAAAAAGACATCGGTGGAGAACAACACAATAAATCGGGAAAAACTTGGAACGTTTGGAAACCTAAATCAACTCCAGAATTAGAAAATCAACAAGGCACAGAGACAAATTTTCGAGATGCCGTAGAAACGTCTGTAGAGGAAGAAAAAGCTTCAATACCTTTAGATGCTCCAGAACAAGAAATTGGAAATACTATTGATGAAGAAAATCCATCCGATATCTCTTCACCCAATAACAAGGATTTTGAATTGCCTTTAACTCAAGCCAATCAAGCTGCAGATGCCGTATTAGGAATGACCAATAATGTGCTTGCTGTTGGTGGCGGGTATTTTGTGAAGCTAAAAAAGCACAAAACCTTTTACGAATTTGAGGAGATTATCCAAGTTATTGATCAGCAAAATGATCGGAACTTAGAGCGAATTAAACTCAGCAAAGAAGATCAAATACTTTTACGACCATTACTTGCACAAGTATTAAGACAAAAAACTAAACAGCTAACTCCTGAACAACAACTTATGGGAGCCATACTCTCTATTTTAGTTAAAAAAACACAAGTCGTTTTGGAGATACGTGCCGAAAACTCGCTACTAGAATCTCGAATTTTGGATATTATTCGTGAACAAAAAGAAGTGGTCCCACAAGAAGAATCTAATTTTCAAGAGAAGGCAACCGATACTAACATACCCGATATTCCTCAAACTGACGAAGAAACTTCAATTTCTGATGACGATAAAACAAGTCTATCAACAGAAACAATTACATGATCTATGACAACGAACTTATCTAATCGCGGAAGAAAACCCATACATTACAAAAAAGAGGATTTAGAACGCCAACCAATGATCATGCTAGTTTGTGGAGAAACAGGAGTCGGAAAGACTTACCGCAATAAGCAAGAGATTAAGCATTATATGATGGATCACCTAGTTGTTGGTAAGAAAGGACGAAAAGTCTTAGCATTTGACACCAATGATGATGACTATCCAAGATTTCGAACGGTAAGTCCTAACCATTTAAAAGCATTAACAAGAGTCACTTCACGTCGTATTCGTCCGTTTAATAAAGATGGTTCTCCAATGGATAATGAACAAAAGAAAGCCGTAATTACTCAAATCATGAAGCATTACAAGAACGGCTTAATTGTTTTGGATGATATCGATCATTACATGACTGGCGCGAAAGGGCAATCCATGATCGGAGCACTCTGTACAGTAAGACATAAAGGGATGGATGTGCTCCTAACGCATCAATCTGTAGCCAAAATTACCACTTCAGAATGGCAAAACTGCACCTGGTTGCGCCTTCATCATCAAGTAGATGATGTCACACGATATCGAGATCGGATTCCAAAATACCAAATGGTGCGTATTGCGCAACTAATTGTCGATGAACAGTACGAACTTTGTTCCAATGCTTTCGCAATGGGAACACTTTCAGAAACCGCTTACAAAATTCAAAAAAGTTTTTTTGTCTATGTTAACATGAGAGAGCAACTCATAAGGGGGTGTAGTCGCGCAGCGTATATTAGAGCCTGTAAAAAGTTTATTGACCAAGAAGAAAGTCGAAAGGTTAAAATGTTACTCGCCGAGCAAGATTTTGAAGGGAATTCTATATATAAAACTAGAAATGAAGCCATTATTAAAATGATTTCAGATAAATTACGCTATCATGATAGTGAAACAGGAAGCCCTATTTAATAAAATAAATATAGAAAAACTAGTATTCAATAGAGTCCAATAGTTCTTTAATTTTAATTTTGTCTTCTTTGGAAATAGAATCGTCATGAAGGAGTTTAATGGCATCATGGGGCGTTACAATGTTATATTTAAAGGTTATTGTTGGCTCAATATATCGATCCGCATACCAAGAATAGGCGCTAGAAATCGCTTTATAGCTTAAAAACCATAACCAAATCATTTCCAAATACATCATATTATAAAATTTAAGCGAGGGGAGTGCTCAAGGTAAATGGATTTGAAATCAGCAGCTTAGTAAAATTAATTATAAGGGAGTTGCGCAGGGTTTTAGATCATATACTTCTAGATAAAATTGGTCAACTGTATTATTAATTCTTATTTTTAAAGGTTTTGATTGTTTTAAGTGTTTGTAATTAAAACACTCTATATCTTCTAAAGTTTTGAAAAATAATTGTCTCATTATGATCTTATTAATTCAAATATAGGCGTTTACGCCTATATAAAAAAGAATTTTATGCAGAATTTTACTCTGTGGAGGATTTTAGTATAGACATTATTAAGAAAGAGTTTGGTTTAAGATTAAGAAAATTGAGAAAGGAAAAAGGCTTTTCTCAAGACCAATTTGCCTTTGAAACAGAGATTAATGTTTCTACTATTAGTAGAATAGAAAGAGGAATTCACAATCCCAGATTAGTAACCCTTTATCAATTGGCTGAAGCCTTAAATATTGAGGTAAAAGAACTGTTTGATTTTAAAAATGATGGATAAGTGCTCTGTTAGTTATCTTGGCAATTTATTGATACTATGACCTGATTACTGTGTCGTTTTTTAATAGGTACATTTTCAAACGGAATTACCGAAATCTTAAATTTGGGGTCCTTAGGGTGGTAAGCTTCAAACTGAACTTCAATAGCTTCCATGGTTTTTTTCATTTCTAAACGAAATTCCTGTATGGTTTTCCCTTTAAACGTATTTAAATCTATTGTAATTGAATTGCGGGACTTCATATAACTGTTTGTTTTAAATTCATAATTAGAAACGTCAACACTTACGCTTTTTGATTGACCAAAAAACAAATAGAACAAGATATAAACTAACCCATTTTAAGGTTAGTGGTTAAGTGTAAGTGATAGTAAACTATACTTCACGTCACTATAAATCAATCAAAGCACATTTTTTGATCTGTTATTTTCACAGGTCAAATATAACACTATTACTGTTTTATATCCTAAAGCTCAGTCCCCCATTATAACGTTTAGTTCTCTAAAACTAAAATCTCCTTTTTAATCAGATATAAGGACATGGGCTCATTAAATTTTTAGTACTTTCAATTTTCATTTTATAGATTTAGTTTACAGTACCAAAACTTAGATGATAAGAACACGCTATTCTCAACAATAGCGTGTTCTCTTTTGATATCCTCTTTCCCGTTTGTTCCAAAGTTCCATTTCAAACAGCGGAAAACACTACAAATTCTTCCAACTTCGCAGTCAATCAAGGTTTAGAGACCTCGCCACTATTTAATTTTTATCAATCAAAACAAAACAAATGGCTCAACACAATGACATCGCTTGGAAACCCATAATTTATTGTATAGGGGCAGGCGTATTAGGCATCGCACTAGGAACTTTTATGGTCGCACCAATGGTTCAAAAGCGAGCTGCTAAAAAGAACGCTGAACAAAAAAAGAAAGCGCTCACAGGTTCAAAAAAGGTTTAGGGTTTAGAGACTACTAAAGAACCACATTAATAGAAGTATAACCCTGAAATTCACAGGTAAAAAGCAAAAAGAAATGAGAGAGTATAATGACGAGCTCATGCGTTATCAAGAGGCTGCCGAAGCCCATTATGATGATTATGACCATGATGATATGTATGATGAAGAGGACGAAGACGATTACGGCTTTGAAGGCTTAGAAGATGATTATGAGGAAGAATACGAAGACGATTATGATGATGAAGAGTATGATGACGACGATTATGATGATTACGTAAAAACGTCTATTGGAAAAATTGACCCTAATGACCGTACCTTAACCGTAGTGGTTACTAACCGTTCAGGAGGACCTGAAGAGGCGATCTTATTTGGGGGAAATGCAGAATCTGCACAACCCAATGGCGTGGTGGTCGAAATCGAAGAATCCAGTCACAAAGAAGTTCGAGAAGAGAGTAAATCCAACCCGTTTAAAATTGCGGGAATGAAATATTCAGTAAGTAATGCGTTACAATTTGATAATGTACTGCGTATTGAGCGCCGTACCGCTTCAGGTTCTAAGACTACCAGAACCTACCAACCACGTAATGCGACATCGCCTCAAAACTTTTCACAACAACTTATCGATGATGATAACTTTGAGATGGATGTTACAGGACAAGATTCCCTTCGTGTGGTTGTAGAAGATGGTGTTACTGCCGTATTTACCTTTACCATTAAAGCACGTGCTAATTTAGGTAATCTCTTAAAAGGCACGAACGTTGCGGAGCTATCACGAGTACCAAGAACGACAGGATTACCACAATTGGATTTAATTCGTCGTCGTCGTCCAACTGCTTTAGGTTTGCCTTCAAAACGCAGACGCAGACGATATAAACCGCGTCCTAGAGTGCGTTATGTTCGTAAAGCAGCTCCAAAAAGGAGCTCGAAACTAGTCAAAAGAAAACGATAATATATTAATCGTTTAGACTTTGTTATTTATAGTTAGAGCCAGAGTCTTGTTTTTTTATAAACAACACACTCTGGCTTTTTCTTAGCTTACCAATTTACTATGACACTACAAAAAAGTAACCGTTACAAAGGTCAAAATCCTATCGATTACATTGTCTATCATAACCCTAAAGGTGTCTCAAAAGTCTTACATGATTACGGCTATACTCCGCCAAAATCAACAAAAGATTTAGCAGAAGCGACTAGAGAACTGATAAGACATCGTGGCGAAAAGGTGATTAATACTCTACTGGAAGTCCATCCCGACAAGAAATCAATATTACAGCTTAAGGCATTAAACACAAGTTCCTATTGCAGTAAATGTCATGGCTTAATTCATTCTAATGCTAATCCTTCTTGCAGTTCTTGTGGTGCTCGAACTGATCGCGGAAACGAGGAAGATGCTTTTACTAATCAATTTAACACACCCGATTTAGAGCAGCATTATAAAAGCCTTGTGAAACGCTCCAATCAAAATCCGGAGAATTCCCATCTCGCCAAAGAAGTTCAAAGCACATGGAATACACTTCGGAAAAGAAAAACGTCAGATCGTATGATCGCTTTAAGTCCAAAACCCTTAGTCATTACTACTCATGAATTATTGGTTATGGGCATTGTTTTTCTCGCAGGCGCACTTGTCGGTCATGGCATAAAATTAAACCGTAATCATGTCAAATAAAACAGAACAACTCCAATACAATCAAGCGATAGACAATCTGTCGTATTTGATTTTACATTACCCAAAACCGCTTGAGCAATTACTGGCACAACATCGTGTTCATTTTGAAGATAAGCCGACAAAAGAACAATTTATCAATGAGGTTATTGAACAACTGAAAGCGAAAAACAAAGCCTTTGAAACCGAATTAGAAGCGCTTATTCGTCATTTTTCAAATCAAGAAAATGATCCTTTTTGGGGAACAGTCGCGAAAGGTGCTATCGGTGTATTGGGTGGACTTTTCAAAAAGAAAAAAAGAAAATCCAATAGAGGTGCTGCTATGGCAGCACAACAAGCTGCTGCCGCTAAACGCGATATGGAAATGCGCTTACAACGTATGCAGCAAGCTCAAGAACGTGCCCGAAAAGAGGCAGAGACACGTCGTCGTGAAGCTGCTGCTGCAGCTCAAAAAAGGACCAACATGATACTCATGGGCGGTGTTGGTGTTATTGCGCTTTTGGGCATCGGAGCAGTCGCTCTAAAATCAAACCGTCCAAGCTTACCCTATGGGAACTATCCCATACAAATACCAAAACAATAAATGATAAACACATACACCATACCCGATTATGAGGAAGAGGATTTTGATGGTCATTTTGATAGTTTTCGTCCAAGACGACGATACCCAATAAATCGGAATCGTCTTGTTCGTTTTTCTACAAAAAGACCAACTCGTACACTACACATTAGAAAACGTCTAAAAAAACGTCCTACACGTGTTATAAAAGCAGGACGCCCAAGACCGAAATCAACGATAAGAACTAAAAAGCGCCCTCCAGTAGCCAAACCAACACTCATTAAAGTTGTAAAAAAACCACTTAAAGTGGTGAAAAAGCCCATCCCAACAAAACAGATCAAGCAAGCCATAAAGGATTTAAAAAAAACACAATCCAAGCCCAATATTGAAGTGGGGAAATCTCGTTCAAAGATGAGTACGGTGGTTAAAATAATCATGATAACTGGCGTGTTATCTGGAGCAGGATTTGGCATTTATAAATTCATTAAACATAAAAAGAAAACCAATGGACATACTCGCAAAAGTAAATGAAAATGAAACCGAAACATCCGGAGTAATAGTCGATGGCGTACTCTACGCGACCGTAAAAAATATTGGTAAAAAAACAGCGATTGTTAATGGTGTACCGTTAGAAGCTGGCGCAGAAAAAAAATATCCCTTTATAGGGAAAGGGTATCAAAGCATCACTTATGACCCTGAAGGCAGTAGATTAAGAATTATGCAAATCTTCTAAAAGTTAGACATATGATTACAGGTGAAGTAGAACGTATTATGGGGACACCACTAAATGAATCCGATTTCGACCCCTTTTTCGGAAATAAAAAGAAACGTCTTGCACGGCGAGCAAAACGCCAAATAAGACGAAAAGCGAGGCGTTTAAAACGCCAACAACAGGGTGGCTTTTTTTCAAGGTTGGGACAAACTTATAGAGAAGCTGGTGGTGCAACTGGCATTGGAACAGCTATTGATGCGATGACTAATCCTGAGTATGACGGTATGGAGCAACCAGATCAAGATGTGGATTTCTCTATGGGTGGTTCAGATCAGATCATTCCACAAGGGGATAAGGGTTTTCCGACGATCATTGTGGTACTGGGCGGTGTTGCCCTATTGGGCGTTACTGGACTCATCCTTTTAAATAAAAAGAAACAACAACAGCGCTAACTCATTTATAATGATCATTCCTATTCCCTCACAAGAAGTTCGTTTTCAAATTAAGTTGAGTATTACAGTCGATACTTCATTAGAGTTGGGCATCCGCGTGTATGATCCGTTACATCCACATTCGTATTACTTCAGAAGAAAAGCCTATTTTCCTAGAGCTGGAGCAAAACGTGGGTTTACCATTTCGCTCCCAGTTTCACCCGAACAACTAGAACTGGAATTGTTTGACAAGCAAACAGGAGAGGATGATCGGTTTATGATCACCGAGTTTAAAATTGCCCCCTTACCACCTGTTGCCCATTGGGCGAGTGTTTCCCAACATCGATTTATGGCGTTTGCCATTGATTTTGCTCAAAAGGCGGGTTATGCTCCTGTGGGATTTTATGAAAGTAATGATCAAGAATTTTTATTTCAATACCGTTCAAAAATTACAGATGCTTTTGGGAACGAACTAAAGACACCAGCACGTACCCATCGCAAAATGCCTCGTGTACAGATTTCTCAAGCGTTGTTTAAAACATACACAGTTCCTATACGAGTCGCCATATTGGCGCATGAGGGCTGCCATTGGTTTCTTAATACTCGCAGCCAAACCACCGCAGATCTTTGCGGTATCAAACAGTATTTGGATTATGGTTTTCCAACTATAGAAGCAGTTTACGCTGCTACTAAAGTGTTCGGAGAACACAATGATCGTGTACACCCTGCACAAATTAAACGCACAAAAACAATTATGAATTTCATAGACCATTATAAAGCCAATGCAAAAACCTCAAAATAACTGGTATGAAAAGCAAATGGCAATGCAAGCGTATTACCAAACACTTCAAAAGCACTATACAGTTACGCAAGTAACCGTAGATAGTACCTCCTTCTTCTTCTCGTAAAGATTCTATGTAACGCAATTGCAAAATTTTACCTAGTGCATTAACCCGTATTATTCATCGGAATAATATTTTGGTCAATCATTCAATATTATATTTTACAATTACTTATTTCTTTAAATTTTGTAATTTATAAGCTGTTTTTTGGTTGTACTTGAGTATAATGTGTCTAATAAATTTACA
>CALGLR010000086.1 GCA_937959395.1 uncultured Flavobacteriaceae bacterium
CTAAATCAACATAAAATAACATTAATCTTTTGAGTAAAAAGCCAAATTTCTTCGTTAAAAATACTCAGCGTAACCTAGCTATGCTTGCGTTTTTCGCCTTGAACTTCATCTTTTTTCTTAAAAATATTATATGCCATTTTAAATCAATTTAGCTATACATACTTTTACCATTAGCTTTGTATAAACTTTTACATGAAGTAAATAAAGTTCACGCTAGTCTTATGGTAATTTTCGCATTGGTTAGTGTACCCATTTTTTTTGTAAACATCTTGAACAAGTTCTCAGTTTTAAAGCTAATAAATAAAGCATCCTATTTGGAAAAAATGAGTGAGGTCGAGCTTCAAAACCAAGTAATGCTACATATTGAGAATTATAACAATGGCCTTGAAATCTCTCAAATATTCTGGGGACTTTGGTTATTGCCTTTTGGATACTTAGTGTATAAATCAGGTTTTCTACCAAAAATTCTAGGGCTATTTTAATGATAGGTTGCTTTGGTTATTTAATAACATTTTTTGGAGGTTTCCTTTATCCCGACTTCCATAAGGCAATTTTCTCTAGCATAGTAGGACTATCTGCTCCAATTGGAGAAATTGGAATTTGCTTGTGGCTTTTAATAATGGGCACAAACAAACTGAATATTAGAAAGAATAACAACTTATAAATGAATTGCTAGAATAAACCTAATTAGAAAAACCTTAGAAATGATAATTAAAACTCAAGAGCAATCATTATAAAACAATTACTAAAACAGACTTTTAATAATTTGTTCTTCAGAAACGCCTTCAGCTTCAGCTTTATAGTTCTTAATAATTCTATGCCTAAGAATACTTGTTGCTACAGCTTGTACATTTTCTATATCTGGAGAAAACTTACCGTTAATTGCAGCATGTGTTTTTGCAGCAAGTATTAAGTTTTGAGAAGCTCTTGGCCCTGCTCCCCAATCGATATAATTTTTAATCAAATCGGTTGCAGCATCACTATTAGGCCTTGTTTTTGCGACCATAGAAACAGCATATTCAATCACATTATCTGCCACAGGAATACGACGTATTAATTGCTGAAAATTAATAATCTCTTCTGAAGAAAGTAATGCGTTTACTGTTGCTTTTTTATCTGTAGTCGTTGCTTTTACAACTTGTACCTCTTCTTTAAATGATGGGTAATCTAAATTAATCGCAAACATAAAACGGTCTAATTGCGCTTCTGGTAAAGGGTAAGTCCCCTCTTGCTCAATAGGATTTTGCGTAGCCAATACAAAATAAGGTAAGTCTAACTTATAATGATGGCCAGCAACTGTAACAGCACGCTCTTGCATTGCTTCTAAAAGCGCAGCTTGAGTTTTTGGTGGTGTACGGTTTATTTCATCTGCCAAAATAATGTTTGCAAATATTGGCCCTTTTATAAATTTAAAATGACGGTCTTCGTCTAATATCTCACTTCCTAGGATATCACTAGGCATTAAATCTGGTGTAAACTGTATGCGTTTAAAGTCTAGCCCTAATGTTTGCGCAATTGTATTTACCATTAATGTTTTTGCTAAACCTGGCACACCAATTAGAAGCGCATGTCCTCCAGAAAAAATCGATATTAGTATTTGATTTACAACATCGTCTTGGCCAACTATTACTTTGGCAATTTCTTGTCTTAAATCGTTATACTTCTTTACTAATTCTTTTACTGCTGCTACGTCTGACATATTTTAATTGCTCTTATTTTTCAACCAGTTGCTTTTAAATTCACAACGTTTACCTGTTTCGCTAATCTTAATATAGGTTTCTAGTATTTTTTCTTCTTGCCACTCACCTATTGTTTTTAATCGTTTCTCGTTAAGTGCTAATTCCTTAATTTTTAAATAATCTCTTGCGTAATCTGCATCATGTTCATCTATTCTATCCGTAACAGTCAATATTTTAAATTTTAAATTACCTGTACGCCCTTGATCTGTAATAATTCTAGACAATTGGTCATTTTCTATGTCTTGAATTTGACCATATAATTCAGGATCCATTTTAGTTAATTCAAAATTATAATCTTGAGTAGCAGGATTAATTAGTTGTCCGCCTTGATTTTTTGTTTTTGCTTCGCTACTAAATTCTTTAGCAGCTTCTGCGAATGTGAGATCACCAGATTCTATTGTTTTTTTAATTTTCTCTATTTCTTCTCTCGCTTCTTTTACAGAGTCTTCTGAAACTTTAGGGATTAATAATATATGACGCACATCATATTCTTGACCTCTAATTTTATCTAGTTGTACGATATGAAATCCAAAATCTGTTTTAAAAGGTTCAGAAATTTCTCCTTCTTGTAATGAAAATGCAATTTCTCTAAACTCTTTTACCATTTGCGGTTTTGATCTGTTTAAAGTATAAGCTCCTCCTGTTTTTTTAGAAGCAGTATCATCTGTATAAAAAACTGCTTTAGCTCTAAAACTAGCTCCATTATCTTCTATATCCGTTTTAAATTCATTTAATTGTGCGATAACTCGTTGTTCTTCCCCTTTACTTACTTTTGGTTCTATTACAATTTGTGCAACTTTAAGCTCTGTTCCAAATACTGGACGCTCTTCTTTTGGTATTTTATTAAAAAATTGACGAACTTCTTCTGGTGTTACTTCTACTTCATCAACAATCTTCTTTTGCATTTCAGCAGCTAACTTATTCGCCTTATTAATTTCATACATTTCTTCTCTAAGGCTTTGCTCATCATCTTTTTTATAAAACTTCAAAACCTCATCTAAAGAACCATTAAACTGTTGTTTAAATTGTTGTATTTGCTGATCGACATAAGAACGAATTTCTGCGTCTGCAACAACGATACTATCTTGAATAGCATGGTGAGCGTACAATTTATCCTCTAGTAATTTTCCGAATAATTCACAACGTGAAAAACGAGAAGGATCTGCTCCTGATGCTTTTATTTGCGCTATTGTTTTATCTACATCGCTATCTAAAACAATATAATCGCCTACAACTGCTGCTACACCATCTATTTTTCTTACCTGTGAAGGATCAATAGGTGTTGTAGGCTCTGACTCTACAGGTTTGTCTTCAATTATTTCTTGAGCAAATAAACCATTTGCGATAAAAAATATTAAGCTTAAAATTAAGCTACTTTTTAAATTAATTATAAATTTCAAATTGTTTGTTTTTAACGGCATCTTTCGTAATATCTTTCTCTAATTGTCTAATAAACTCTAATTTACGCTTATTAATTACGATTTGATTAATCGTAGGTTTCACATACTCTAAAGGTGCTATACTATTACGTTCTAAAACGGCATTTATTTGCATCAAATATAGTCCTAAAGAATCTTTGAGTTGTAAAAAATTAGATTTTTTTAACAGTTGATCTCTATTTTCTTGATTAAGTACAGGGATTTTAGAAATTGCTTGATCTACTCGTATCCAAATTGAATCTTTTAATGAGTAAGATTTAAATTGAATTGATATCGAATCTAAAGCCTTTCTATCTTCCTTGTTATAACGTTTAAATTTTTTCGTAATACCTTTTAAGTCTAATCTATTCTTATCTAAATTTATATATCGAAACATGATAAGATCTTCATTAAGTTTAAATGCCTCTTTGTTTTCGTCGTAATATGCTTTTGCCTCTTTATTGGTTACAATAGTATCTATTCCTTTTCTTACTAAAGCTTCAACATAAGCTTTGCCATATAAATCACTTTTATATTGTTCTACTAGTCTATTAAAATCTTTTAATTTATTCTCATTTAAATTTCGTTCTGCTCCATTTACCAACAATTGTTTAGTAGCCCAATCTCTAATGAAATTATTCGCAAAAACAGTACTATCTTGAGAAGAAATATCCTTAGGTAATACTGCTTCTAAGTTAGATTTATAGAGATAGACATCATTAACACGAGCTATTGCTTTTTCTTGATCCTTAGGCTGTAAATAATCACATGAAAAACAAATAAAAATTAATAGTAATATGAGGGAGTTAAAAAATTTCAATTAATTACTTTTTATTTTTGCTTTCACTAAATCGACAATTTCATTATTTAAAACAACAGAGTACTTATTTGCTAATTCTTTAAGCCATTGTTTCTCTTTAAAGGTTTGAAAATCGCTAGTAACATTTCCTCTAGCTTCTTCAAAAGTTTTTTGATTAGCAGGTAAAATCTCTTTTACTTTAACAACAACATAACTATTATTATGCTTCATTACTTTTGATACGCCTTTTTTAAATTTAATCCCTTTTGGTAATGCTTGATGACTTGCATTCATTGTCCCAGAAGTAAATGTTACGTTTATAGAATTATCTGTATTAAGCTGTTCATTAATAACATCAGTAGATTGTCCTTTCTTTAATAATTTAGCAACTTTCTTTATGTCTTTTTGTTTAGCTGAAGAAGCAACATCTGCTTCCATTCGTTGCTTAAACATATAGTTTTTAGCATTTTTAGTATAAAACGATTTTAATGCAACAGAATCTTTTTTCGCCGAATTCCATATCTCAGTTTCCATAAGATCAAATAACAATAACCCATCTCTATACTCTCCTACTATATTAGCGTAATCTTGATTCTCGTTAATTAAATTTTCTTCTTCATATTTCTTTAATTGATCTTCTAAAAACAACTCGTAATTCTCTTCAATAGCACCATCTAATGTTTTGTTAACTGTTTTTCTACGTTGACTTTTAACTAAGAATAGCCCAAACTCATTGTATTTGATCTCTTTTTCATTAATCTTAAATAACATCTTCTCTTTATGAGACTCAAAGCTCTCAGGTAACTGCCACACTCCTTTAATATATTTTTCACCTACTAAAGATTTAAAGTAAGTTAATGCCTCTGGTGCTTTAGTTATTGTATAACGTGATTTTAATTTATTAACTCTAGAATCATTAATAATTTGAGACCTTGAATCTTTCTTAACTTTTGCTTCTAACTCTGTTTTTAAATCTTTTAAAGGCTTTAAACCTTCTCTATTATGAAGTTTAACAATATGCCATCCATAATCAGACTCGAAGGGCTTAGAAATATCATTTTCATTTTTTAATGCAAATGCTGCTGCTTCAAACTTAAGAGAACTTAATTCGCCACCAGAAAAAGGTTTTAATCGTCCGCCTGCACTCGCCGAGCTTTTATCTTCTGAAAACTGTTTAGCTAAGGCATCAAACTTTTCACCTTGTTCAATTCTTTTATATATATTATTAATTCTTGTTTCTGGACTCTCTTTAGAAGCTTCACTTTTATTGCCAATCATAATATGAGAAACAGTAAGCTTTCCTCTTGATTCTCTCTTATCTAAAACGGTTACCACATGATAACCAAAACGAGTTCTAAAAGGCTTAGAAACGTCGCCCACTTTTGTATTGAAAGCTGCTTTTTCAAAAGGGTAAACCATTTTAAAAGCTGAAAAATAGCCTAATTCTTCAGCAAAAATTGTTTTTCCATTATGAACCTCTTTTTGTACTTTTTTATAACCTTCGTCTATAACTCTATTACGAAGTTTCAAAACTTCATTATAAGCAACAAGCGTATCAGCTGGCTTTGCATTCTCGTCAACTCTAACCAATACATGATTCGCATTAACTTGGTACTTCATATGCTCGTAAGCTTCTTCAACTAAAGCATCGGTAACCTTATTATTTGTTAAATAATTTTTAGCCAGTTGCTTCTTATAATTACCAAACTCTTTTAAATAACTCTTTTTCTTGTCTAAACCAAGAGCTCTTGCTTCTCTTAGTTTTAATTTATAGTTTACAAATAAATCTAAATAAGCATCTACATCTTTTTGAGATTCATCCTTTACTAATTCTAAGTTTTTATTATAAACTCTAATAAATTCTGAAGTATAAACAGGTTCTTTATCTATTGTAAATAATACTTTATCATCGTTCATTTGTGAATGAGATAAAAACACAAAACAAAGCATAATAGCTAAGCACAGGGATTTAAAATTCATATTTAATGTTATTTTTTAGATTCTTGCAAAAATAGTAATATAAAAGGACAATGCAAGTACAATAATTAACGAGTAAAAACCATATTTAGTGTTAATTGTAAAATCATATTATATTTAGTGATTTATAGCTTTTAATCGATGAAAAATTTCGTTTAACGAAAGATGTTTAATTATAAATTTTATTTCTCTAACTTAATCCTATAAACTAATCCCTAACAATAAAGTGTAATCTTTTAAAAATCGTACAAAACGACCCTTATAATGAAATACACTTCTGAAATTTTAATTGAACTTCCACTTAAAGAACTTTTAAATAAACTTCGTGATTATAATAACATGAAATACTGGCAACGTGGCTTAGAAAGCTATGAACATGTTTCTGGTGAGCTTGGTGTTTTAGGTTCAAAAATGAAATTAAATTACAAATTTGGAAATCGTAAAATTTGCTTAATTGAAACCATAACTCACAGTAAATTACCTAATGAATATCATGTTTTTCACGACTCTGAAGGCATACACAACATTCATAAAAATTATTTTGAAGAAACGCCAAATGGTAATACAAAATGGACATTTAAAAGCGAATGCATTCCTACATCATTCTCAATGAGTGTTAAAACCTTATTAATGCCTGGACTTTATAAAAAACAAACATTGAAATATCTAGAAGATTTTAAGAACTTTGCTGAAAAAGGAGTATCTGTAATAGAATATGCGTAAACTAAAATTAATATGGGATTTTAGAGGTCCCGATGCACTTAAAATAGCACAGCACCACGAAATACATCTTAGAGATTACATTTCTAGTCAAAAATTAGCATTAAATACAACTGGAGTAGAAACATTGAGTGACTTACACTCTATAGCTTTTATGATTGTTAATGACAATGAAATGAAACCGGTAAGAGATGCTCTAAAACCGCATAGAGGCCAGTTGTATATAGATTCGAGTTTGTGATCTTTTTCTTTTGAAATGAGGCTACTTAAGAAAATGGAGCTCGTTATCCCAAAAGCTTTTGGATAAGCTTTAGAAGATTTCAAAAAAATTATTTGAATTTATAATTTTAACCATTAATAACTTTAAATAAAACTAAGATCTATAACGAACTAATCCCGCAAACTATAAAATAAATGCATACACATTTAAACAGCCATTCTTTCTCCTTATCTATAAATTAAACTGTTAAATAGATATTTTATTCAATTTCCCAAACCGCTTAAAAATTAAAAAGCGATGATTATAAATAACCATCGCTTCCATTTAATTCTGAAACTAACCTAAGCTCGAATTATAATGCTAATCAATCTAAAGTAAAATTAGAAATTCAAAGCTTGTATTATTAGTAGATATTACTCCTATTATAGTCCTTTTTTAACTTAAAAAACGATTATATATCCATTTTCCATAATAAAAAATTAAAAAATCAATTTAGGTTTAGTATTTGAAATATCTTAGTTAATTATATAACTTCGTTAGCAATAATTCCCCACATCAGAATCCGATTAATTCCTCGAGCTAACGAATCGTGAAAAATTAATCTAAATGTTGGTGAAAATTGATAAATTCAACAAAAACACAATTAACTAATTATCAATAATATAAATTAAATTTAGTCGAGATTTAAGAACATAAAAATGAAAAAAAAAATTATACTATTTACCTTAATTGGATTTTGTTTTTCAGCGCAATCACAAATTGATCCAGTCATAAAAGACTTAACCAGATTCAATAGACCAACTACAAGTCAGAGAGCAGAAGTGTCTCAAAAAATAGGTCTTGATTTTATAAAAATTAATTATGGAAGACCCAATGTTAAGAAGAGAAAAATTTTTGGTGGTCTTTTAGAGTTTGGCAAAATATGGAGATTAGGAGCTGATTACCAAACCATTATTGATCTTCAGAATGAATATGTAATAAAAGGTGATACTATTCCCAAAGGTCAATATGCGCTTTATGCTATTCCAAACGAAAGCAATTGGATTCTATTCTTTAATAAGGACACAAAAGGTTGGGGGCAATATACTTACAAACCTGAAAATAATTTATATGAGTTCAATTTTCCTGTAGAAAAATCTCCTGAGTTTACAGAAACATTTACAATTGGATTTTCAAATACCTCATTAAATAATGGCGAAATGTATGTACAATGGGAAAATTCAAGAATCAAAATCCCTATTTCTATAAGTAACAATCATAGAAAAGAAATTGAAATTAATTATAGTGTTGCTTTAGGTTTGAACGAAAAAAGCATTGGATATAAATACTATTTAGTGAGTGAATATTTGTTTTTAGAAGATAAAAATTTTGATAAAGCTTTGATTTATATTCAAAAAGCAATTGATACTGGAAATATTGCATTTTACACACATTTCCTTAAAGGTGAAATATTGCTATCCCTAGGAAATAAAAAAGAAGCTGTAAGATCTGCTATTGAAGCTAAGAAAAATTTATGGCCTAACTTTTCAAACCCAGAATGGGAAAACAAGATTGAAAACGCAATTATAAATTGGGAGAAATAGAACTATTGCTACCAATTTGTATAATGCTTATGTGCGCTTTTAGTCACAAACGTATTATACAGGACCGTTAACCACATTATTGCCATAAAATGAAAAAAACACACCGTCGCTCTTTTGTAAAACAGTTATTTACGGGAGTAGCAGGAACTGTTCTAGTTCCCTCTTTTGCTTCAAATACTGAAGTTATTAATACGATTCCGCAACTTTCAAAAACAAATGATACGTCTGAAGCATTTTGGGAAACCATAAAAAAGCAATTTATTTTCGCTGATGGTTTGCATTATTTTAATAATGCATCTTTAGGGCCTTCCCCAATTGCTGTTCAAAAAGCAACAACTCATTTTAGAGCCACCTTAGATGGTTTTCCTTCAAAATATATGTGGGGAGAATGGGATGATGAAAAAGAAAAAGTTAGACAACAAGTTGCTGATTTTTTTTCTGTTTCTAATGAAGAAATTGCCATAACACACAATACAACAGAAGGCATGAATCTTATCGCTCGTAGTTTTGATCTCCAACCTGGAGATGAAATTATATTAGCAGATCATGAGCATGCTAGTGGTACTATTCCTTGGAAAGTATGGCAAGAAACAAAAGGCGTAAAATTAGTTAGACCTGTTTTACCAATTACTCCTAAAACAGTAGACGAAATCGTTTCTGTTTACGAAAAAGCGATTACTCCTAATACTAAAATTATTTCTATGTGTCATATTGTAAACACAAATGGCATGATTCTACCAGTTAAAGCGGTTTCAGAAATGGCTCATAAAAAAGGCATTCTAGTTGCTGTAGATGGTGCGCAAAGTTCTGGCATGTTTACCATAAACTTGAATGATTTAGGTTGTGATTTCTATACAGCCAGTGCTCACAAATGGCTGTTTTCACCTAAAGGAATTAGTGTTTTTTATGCAAAAAAAGAAAGTCAACACCTTTTAAAACCGCTAATGGTTGCTCACGGTTATGAAGACAAAAGTATAAGACGTCTTGAAAATTATAACACTCGTAATTTACCTGAGTTTTTAGGCCTAGGCGCTGCGATAGATTTTTATAACACGATTGGTAAAGACAAAATAACGAAACGTTCTTATGAACTTAAAGACTACTTGTATTCTAAATTAAAAAACAAGCCTAAGTTTAAATTAAAAACACCAACTCATAATGACTTATCCTGTGCTATTCAAACGTTAGAAGTAATTGGCAAAGATGTGAATGATGTAAAGAAAACATTATTTGATAAGTATGGTATAGATGTTAGACCAATGTCTAATTTCAATTTAAATGGCATTAGAATTTCTATGGCCATATATATTACAAAAAAAGACGTTAATTATTTAGTAAATGCTTTAAATGAAATAGCAGGGTGAAATTTATCTCTAAAAATTTAAATCATTCATTATCAATTTATTAATTTAGAACATATTTTCTACTTAACTCTAATTAAATAGTTTAGTTAAGTATCAATAAACCAGATCTTAAAAACAATAACCTTACTTAAATAAAGTATATCTGATGAAAAATGCATTATTGTTTTTATTTACATTCTTTTTAATAATTTTATTAAGTGCTCAAGAGGTTTCTGTTACAGAACAAACAGGAATTGAATCTGAAATCTCGATTACCTCAAACCCAAATAATCCTGATGAATTGATAATTGCATCTATGGGCAGTGGTTTACCCATAATTATTTATAAGAGTGATAATGGAGGAACCTCTTGGAACCAAACTACTTTTGAAAATGGTATAGCAGATCCCGTTTTAACCTATGGAGATAACAATACAGCATATCTAACTTTTCTAGATTTTGACTCCACTTTAGAAATGTCTTTAGCAAAATCTTCTGATAATGGTCTAAATTGGGATATTGAGAACTTAACACTAGACGGATTAGCTGCAGACCGCCAATGGATGAAAAGAGATAACTCTCCAAATTCGCCATATTATGGTAACGTATACTTAAGTTACTTTCATCCAGAAAACCAAACAGATATTCATATAGTAAAAGTAGACGACATGGGCAATGTAGGTACCAATCACCCAATACACACTACCAATTATGAATTTGTTCAAAACCCTGCAATTGATGTGTCTTTAAACGGCAATATAGTGATCTGTTTTGTTTCTAGAGACCCTAACGGTAACTCAAGAATCATGGCGGTAAATTCGACAGATGGCAGCTCTTCTTTTTCTTCAGAATCTCTTGTTTCAGATTTATTTATGTACGATAGTAATGGAAATCCGTTAGAAGATGTTGTAGGGTTTAGTCCCGGAGATGCAAGTCGACTTGGTAATAGCTTACAAATGTCTATAGATAAATCATCTGGCCCAAATTCTGGCAGGGTTTATTTAACTTGGACAGACTATGTTCAAAATAATACCGATGAAGGCATGAATATTTATTTAAGTTATAGTGATGATGACGGCGTAAATTGGTCCATTCCAAAAATTGTTAATGATGATAATGTTCCTAGTAGTCATCAATATTATTCTGGTATTGATGTAAACGCTTTGGGAGTTGTATGCCTTTCATGGTACGACAGAAGGAACGACCCTGTAAATGATGCTTTAACTGATTTTTACTTTTCATGTTCTAAAGACGGTGGAGAAACATTCTTTCCTTCAGTAAAAATAAATACAGTTCCTTCTGATCATAATGCAATAACAAATGGACTTTCAACATTTGGAGTTGGAGAATACACCTCATTAACAACTTCTAATGATAATGCATTTATTGTTTGGGCCGATGGAAGAAATAATAATGGTGATATGGATGTCTATTTTGCAAAAGTTAATATTGATGCGCCTTTAAGTATTGAAGAAGTAAACCTGAGTTCAAAACGGTTATTAAACAAAGTATTTCCGAATCCAGTTTCAAATGGAAAAATTAAATTAAAACTTAACACCTCTCTAAAAGGAATGATTGACTTATCTATTATAAATATTAATGGTAAAGTTATTCAAGAAATAAGTAAAGATTTAAATACTATAGAAGGAAACATTTTAGACATTAATCTAGAAAATTATTCTTCCGGCAATTATTTAATAGAAATTAAACATGAAAACAAAATCGCTCATAAAAAATTCATCATTTCTAAGTAATTAAAAATAGCATAGGTTAATAAAACAGAAAAGCAATGATTATAAATAACCATCGCTTTTCTTTAATTCAAATCTACAACTAACCTAAAAGTTTGAATTTAAATGCTAATCAATCTAAAGTATAAATTTAGAGATTTACTGGATCTAATTGTAATACCTATTATTCATTTTCTAATCTTTTTTTAACAAAAAAGCTCGTTTTTACGGGTTTTCCCGTAATTAAATCGCTCATATACAGTATTTTATATTTTCAATTTATGAAAAGATATTTTACGTTTTAATCTTACTTACTCTAATCCAGTCTATCGTGTGAGTAACATTATCAGGAATCGTGCTTGGGTCTAAGTTGTTAAAAAAATCACCACCAACTGCTCCATTAATAACGACCTTTTGCATTTTATTATAAAATTCTTCCATAAAATTAGTTGGTGTACTTGTATAGGTACTTACCAAAGTACCATCAAAATAAACTTTGAAGTTATCTTTAGTCCATTCCACTTCATAGATGTGAAAATTATTACCTAAACTTTCAGAATGTGTATATGCTTTAACGCCACCTGTAACTTCGTTTACACCAGGCGTTGTTCCATAAAAATAATTACTTAGAAATATTTCTGGTTCACCACCTCTAATCTCAAAAACATCAATTTCTCCTTGAGTTGGCCATGGATCTCCATGACTCCAAAATGCTGGCCATATCCCTTCTCCTGTTCCTATCTTAACTCTTACCGAGAATTTCACACCGCCATTAAAATCTGGATCAGAAGGACTATAAAATACTTTAGACTCTATTCGTCCGCTTGTAAAATCAAATGATTTAGTATTTGGATCTGTATTTGTTGTTGGACCAGTTACCATCTCACGCTTAGAGTCTATATATAATAAACCATCTTCAACCCTTATATTAGAGCTTTGATAAAGTTGCAATTCATTATTATAGGCGCCTCCTTCCCAGATGGTCCAGTCATCAAAATTTATACAGGTATCATCAAAATTATCCTCCCAAACAGTTTCCCATAAAACTAATGGATCTGGAACAGAGTTGGTATCTTGTGTTGTTATTGTCTCTGAGTTCTCTTTATCTGAAGAGTTGCAACTCATAAATACACTAAATACGACTATTAAAGCCATTCTGCTTTTAACTTTCATTTTACAATAAGTTTATGCACAAAGTACTTATTTAAATGATTTTACTCTAATAGTTATTCTTCATTATCTTCTAGTATTTTGGCAAAAAACAAAAACGATCTAAAAGTAATTTAATACTCTTTAGATCGTCTTAATCTTAATTTTATAAGGCATGAATTACCTTGAATAATTAGGTGCTTCTTTTGTTATAGTAACATCATGCGGGTGACTTTCATTAATCCCTGAAGCCGTAATTTTTACAAAACGTCCCGTTTCTTTTAATGTTTCTACATCTTTAGAACCACAGTATCCCATTCCTGCGCGTAAGCCTCCTATAAATTGATGAATACTCTCTACCAGTTCTCCTTTATAGGGCACACGTCCTACTATTCCTTCGGGTACTAGTTTTTTAATATCGTCTTCTACATCTTGGAAATAACGATCTTTACTTCCTTGCTTCATCGCTTCAACAGATCCCATTCCTCTGTACGATTTAAATTTACGCCCTTCGTAAATAATGGTTTCTCCTGGAGATTCTTTCGTACCTGCTAAAAGTGACCCTAACATAACACAATCTGCTCCAGCAGCAATAGCTTTAGGAATATCTCCGGTATAACGTATCCCACCATCTGCAATTACTGGAACTCCTGTTCCTTTTATTGCAGCTGCGACTTCTAATACCGCAGAAAATTGAGGAAAACCTACTCCAGCAACAACTCGTGTTGTACAAATAGAACCAGGTCCTATTCCTACTTTAACCGCATCTGCTCCTGCTTCTACTAAATATTTTGCAGCTTCAGCCGTTGCAATGTTTCCTACTACAACTTCTAACTTCGGAAATTTCTTTTTTACTTCTTTTAATACAGCAACCACTCCTTTTGTATGACCATGGGCTGTATCAATTATTATAGCATCGATACTAGCACCTACTAATGCAGCAGCTCTATCTACAGCATCACCAGTAACTCCTATCGCTGCAGCAACTCTTAAACGACCATAAGTATCTTTATTGGCCATTGGTTTTTGAGTGACTTTAGTAATATCTCTAAACGTAATTAAGCCTACTAATTTATCGTCTTCAACAATTAAAAGCTTCTCTATTTTGTTGAACTGAAGAATTTTTTCAGCATCTTTTAAAGACGTTCCTACAGGAGCGGTGACTAAGTTCTTACTTGTCATTACTTCTACAATCGGTCTATCGTTTTGGTGTTCAAAACGCAAATCACGATTAGTAACAATTCCTTCTAAGTTTCCTTTTTCATTTACAATAGGAATACCACCAATACTATGTTCTTTCATCGCTTGCTTAGCATCGCTAACAGTAGACGTTAAAGGCAATGTTACTGGGTCTAGAATCATTCCACTTTCGGCACGTTTTACTTTTCGTACTTCTTGAGCCTGTTGCTCTATAGTCATGTTTTTATGTAACACTCCTATTCCGCCTTCTCGGGCAATAGCGATTGCCATTGCGCTTTCTGTAACCGTATCCATAGCAGCAGATACAATAGGTACGTTTATTGTAATATTTCTAGTAAATTTTGTTTGAATATTAACTTCTCTTGGAAGAACTTCAGAAAAAGCTGGAACTAATAATACGTCGTCGTATGTTAAGCCTTCTCCTACTATTTTATTTTCGTGTGCAGTCATTTGCAATTACTGTTATAATTGCATGCAAATTTACGCTTTTTTTTCGGTTAAAAGCTCTTATAATAGTATTTCTTCGATATTCTTGTAGAACCTCCATTTTAGACCCAAATCATATTATTTGCCCTCGTTACTAATTGATTCCGAAATCTCATAAAATCGATAATTAGTATTCTATGAAATAATTCTGGCAAGAATATAAATCGAGTCAACTCTAAAACAATTTGACAATTCTGTCTTGCCTTTTTCGCCCAAGCGATCACCATTTCTCTTTCTTCATTTGTAACATCGCTATGCAACTAACTGTAATCCTAATTTCATAATTGAAATGACAGTAAATCTAAGTTCGATATAAATATGTTAGTGATCAAAAACCGTCTATTCGAGTTATTTTTGCAACAAAGTAAAAAAAATAGTATCGAGAATAGGTTTTTGATATGAAAATCATTGTTCTCGATACACTTCTCCTAAAGTCGAAGCACTCGAACTAACGCGATTTCCTTATAGAAATCAGCTTGTAAAATAAAATAAAGATTTTTTGCTTTGTATAATAGTCATTTTCTTTACTATTTTCATCATTATGTTTTAAAACTTAACTTGTAATGTGGTATAAAAATTTCTATTAATTGAAGGAATAATACCTGGCCCAGGGTATCCTGTTGCGCGTCTTGTAAAATAAGCGGTATCTAATACATTATTTATTCCGGATTCTAACTTCAATTTTTTATAGCTGTAAGACAAAGAAAAATCTAAGACATCATAAGCAGGAATGGCTCCTATTACACCACTTAAATTACTTTCTTTAGCATTACTTGCGTCTGTAAATTGTGACGACAAATAGGTATATTGAATGTTAGATAGTAAGTTTTTATAACCAAAACGAATACCTGTCTTTAAGTTTAAGTTGGGAATAAACTCTACTTTATTTCCCACCACTCCACTCTCTTTAGAGTTTGTGTATTGAGAATCTACAAAAGACGCATTTATGAAGTAATTAAAAATAAAGTTTTGATCTTTAATAAGTAGTTTCTGTAAATTAAAATCGATCAAACTTTCAACTCCATAAATTTGTGCATCTCCAACATTTCCGCGTTCACTTTTCACACTTCCGTCTGGTAAAACGCGTTGTACAAAACCAATACGATCATTATAAAACAAACTAAAAACGCCTAAATCGTAAGAAATCTTATTATTTAAATTACCTCTTAATCCTAAATCGGCAGTAAAACCACTTTCGTCTCCAATATCTGGACTAATAACAAACGCAGGGTTACTTATACTTATGTCGTTAAACGTAACCGATCGATAATTTTGAGAAATGTTACCGTAAACTTCAATATTCTTATTTGGCTTATAACTAGACCCAATTCCCAATAAAACAAAAGAACGCTCTCTTGATAAAGCATCGTCTACCACTTCATTTAAAATAACATTACCCGCTGCATCGGTATTTATTCTCCTAAAAAAACCATCGCTTTCCGTATTAATATACTCTAAACGAATGCCTGGTGTTAAAGACCATTTTTCATTGAAGTATATTATATTTTCTCCAAAAATAGCCACATTTAAGTTTGGATAGGTAAAGTTGGATTGATTTGAGTAATTCGGAAACTTATCAAATTGAAAGTCAAAATTAGGATCGATTCCATCCGATCCTGGACCTTGCTCAGTCGCGTTTTTCGATTTGTAAAACTTAGCACCTACCAAACCCGTTGCTTTTTTGCTCAATAATTGATAATTAGTTAATATTCTGGTTTCGAAACCAAAATTATTAAATGCTCCTTTTATTAAATCACGTTCTAAACCAGGATCTACTTGATCTACGCGATTGGTCCTAAACCCTAATGCATCTCGGGAAGCCTTTAAACCAAAAGCATTAAATGTAAAATTGGTGTTTTCTGAAAACTGGTGAGCGAATTTCAAATTATACAATAACCAGTCTACCTGAAACCAATTTCTAGAGCGGTTACTTTGAAAAGGGTCTTCATTAAATTGCCTATCATTTAAACCACCTGCTTGCTTTGCTAAATATCTAAGATAAGTGACTTCACCTTCTAACTTTGTATTATCAGATAATTGATAACCAATATGTACATAAGCATTTTTAGATTCAAATTGGGAGTTAGGTCTAAAGCCGTCTCCTTTTTTATAATTAAAAAAGGAATAATAACTCAGCTTCTTTTTCGTGCCACTAACACTTGTAAAATTGGTATATAAATTATTACTTCCAACCGTATTTCTAGTAATAAACTCGAACAGTTTTGTTGGGTTTGGTGTTTTCATTTTAAAATTAACCAATCCTCCAAACTGTGTGCCGTATTGTAATGACGCTGCACCTCTAATAATTTGTACTTCTTTTAAACCTTCAGCCGCCGGCGTGTAATAACTTTCAGGATAGCCTAAAACATCGGCACTAATATCGTATCCATTCTGTCTGGTATTAAAGTTCGCTGTTCGGTTTGGGTCTAAACCACGACCTCCTATATTAAGTTGCAAGCCAGCATCATCATTTTGATAAATGTTTAACCCTGCGACTTGGCTATAAATTTGGCGCGCATTATTTGAAGCTAAACTCGCCATAGATTGATCGACTAAAACAACCTCTGTTTTTTTACCTGCATAAATGGAGGTTTCTTCAACATCTTTTAAGCGTTTTAAACCAAAAACCTTTGCTTTTCTAGAGGTAATTTCTACTTCAGAAAGTGTTTCTCCTAATGGAGACAAAGCAACATTTATTGTTTTATTTTCTGAAATAGTTATGACTTGTTCTTCTACTTGGTATTCATAAGAAAAAAAGACTAAGGTTAACGTCTCTTTTTCGGTTTCGAATTCATAAAAACCTGAAGCATTCGTTTTTGTTAATAAACCTGTTTCTTTATTATAAACTTCTACGAATTCTAAAGTGGCATTTGTAGCCGCATCCTTAACGACGCCAGAAATTCTATTTTGAGCCATCGTTAAAAAGCCAAATAGAAAACAAATTATAAATAGTCTAAAATCCTTTAATATCATCGTTAAATGGCAATACCCAGTTTTTGTGTTTAAATGATTCTTTTTCGGCGTACAAATTTACGGCTTCATTTATAAATGGCTTGCTTAATCTGCCGTTTAATGCCACATAACTTTTTGCATAGACTTCTACACTTTTATGACCTTGTTTTTTAAAATGATTTCCTAAAAAATGAGCGTATTCTAATACAAAATCTGGTTGAAAACTCATTTGTTTTTCTTGCAAAGGCGTTAGAAAATCACTATTATTCACATAAAAAAACGCTTTTGTTTCTCCATTTACAATTTTAAAATTGGTACTTCCCATTTTTTCCATGAGCATTACGCGCCAGGAAAAACGATAGCCTTCTTCTGTCCAGAATAGTTCACCTGGATATAAAAGGTAACGAAACGGAATCGCCAATTGTAAAATAAAAAACAAACCAACAATTAACAGTATCAATTTTTCTCTTTTAAATTGAAACACCTCTTTTACTTCTATCGCTTCCGCGGAAAAACTTCTAAATACTTTTTTAATATTATCTATTATTTTATTATGAAATCCAGCATCAAAAAAGATGAGTGCACTTACAATCATAACAAACGGAAACATTCCTATAGGAAATAATACGCGCGTAAACACATGAAAAAACACGACAAACATAAAAGCCACAACTCTAGTTTTTCGATATAACAAAAAAAACGGAATCAATAAATCATACAGCATACCAGACCAGCTCATTGCATAGTGAAACCAATTTTGTTGCATTAAGCTCTCACCAATAAGTGGTAAATCGTATTTTGAAGGCAGCCATATTTTAAGTGGCATTGCTTTTAATAGCCAATCGGAATTTAATTTTGCTAATCCCGCATAGAAATACACTATAAAAAGTAGAAATTTAATACTATCTATAGTCCATTTTGGTATGTTTTTGTATTGTTTTCTAGAGCGATATGCATCTAGTGAGAATTGTTTTTCTGCAGGTAAAAAAATGAGTAAAAAACTGAGGATACTTATAAAATAATAATGGTTTAAATAGGTCGTTTTATCCATTAATTCAATATAAGTAAAACTTAAAAAGAAGGTGATAATCGCCATTCTATATTTAAAACCAATAGCAATAAAAAACGATGACAATCCACAAATAAAAAACAATAAATAGGTGTAATCCCCTAAAGTTTGAACCCATTCAAAACCATAATATTTAAAATGAAAATCTGGCAAGATGTAAATGGTTTCTATCCAACCTTTAGACCAAAATCTAATAATACTAAATAACATCAATAAACCAAAACCAATGCGAAATACTGCAAGAGGTGCTGTATTTGTAGTGGTTTTTAAATATTTAGTTAATGTGCTTTTCATTTTATATAAAAAAGGCTGCAATGTAGCAACCTTCAGTATCAGTTTATTATAAATGTATTAGTATCAAAAACCGTCAATTCGAGTGATTTTTTTGCAACAAAGTAAAAAAAAAATAGTATCGAGAATAGGTTTTGATACGAAAATCACTCCCGATAGCTATCGGGACTCGATACACTTCTCCTAATGTCGATCCCGAAGCTTCGGGACGAACTGACGTGATTTCCTTATATCCAACTCAGGTTATTTGTTTTTTAATCTCCGTCTGCATCAACATAATCTACACTAACATTAAAAGCTTGTAACATGTCTACTTTAAAAGAAACTACTGCTAATTGTAAGGCATCATATGTTTGAGTCATTTTAGAATTATCTGTAGTAACTTGATTAGACAAGTTGTCGCTTAAAAGTTGAATTTTTTGTTGCGCATCATCTAAACGAGAATTTATAACTTGTGCTAAATCGTCTCTTCCTAGAAATTGTAGATAGCTTTCAAAACTCTCACCTGTAGTATTCGAATTATACGACTTCCCATTAAAAAGGTCTTTCACAGCTTGTAAAGAAATAGAAGTTAATTCTTTAGATTTATTTTTACTGTAAAATGCTTCCACTTTTTCTGGTAATGGTGTTGTAGAAAATACGCCCGCAGGTATGCCTATTTTATTGGCTCTTAATCCTTTTTCGAAGTAGAAAATAAAATCGTTTACAAATTTATTTAAAGCGCTTGATGCGGTATTTTCTGTGCTTGAAATGAAAGTGTCTCTATAAGAATTAATCCAATCTTGCAATACTATATTTGTTAAGCTTTGCATTTGATCGACCACATCAGACAAGTAATTTTTATAATTAGGACTAGAATATAAATTTAAAATATTCGCATCATCACTTTCAATACCAAACAATAAGTAATCTAAAGCCGGAAATCCAACAGCATCATTGTTATTTACACTATTTAAATCGTAATTCCCTGAAGCAATATTCGCTTCAATATCTGAAACAGTGGTAGGATATACATTCATTCTAAAGCCGTAAAGAATTTCTTCAGCTTTGCCAATATTAAATAACTCTACATACTGCCATGTTTTGTAAGCATTAAACCAGGCCGTTCTTAATTGTTCTAAATTAGTTTGATTAGCTGTTGTTAAAAAATCATTTTTGGCACTAACTAAATCTAACAGTTTCGTATTCAAATCTTGATAAGCTGGGATGATAATCTGATCTGCCATATTGGTTAACAAAGCAGCTCTGTTGTATGTATCGTCGTTATTACCATTAGAATCATTACCGCCACCATCATCAGATTTTGAACATCCTAAAATAATTAGAGTAATTATTGCTATACTTAAAATTTTCTTTATCATAATTTTTAAATTATTTTCACTTTAAAACATATAAAACAGCGAAATAGTTACTAACGTGAGTTCGACTTAATAAAATCACGTCAGTTCGAGTGCTTCGACATTAGGAGAAGTGTATCGAGAACATTAATTTTATTACCAAAAACCTATTCTCGATACTATTTTTTTCCACTTTGTTCCAAAAAACCACTCGAACTGACGGTTTTTTATCACTAACACATTTATATTGAACTGAGGTTACTACACTATTATACAGTAACTATTCGTCTTACTAAAACAATTAACTACCAGCTTGTTGAGTTGTGAAACTAAATCTTGCTGAAATATCGTTAGACAATTCATCTAGCGTTTCTGGTGTTACATCCCAGAAACCGTTACCTGTCATTAACTCTTCTATAACACCGTCTACTTCTGCTTTCGTAAAATACGCTTCTGTTGTACCAGGCTTTCTTGTAAATTGAAGACTATAAATAAAACCATATCCCTCAGACAACGAATGAAACGCATTCGCTTTATCTATAGAAAGTGTATTTTTTCCTTGTTGTAAATAGTACACCGCTCTTATCCCTATAATTTCAGAAATTTTTTCTCTAATAATTTGTGCTTGAGCATCACGAAGCGTATAATTTTTAGCAACGATTGCTGCTCTTCCAAGTTTGAAAGCGTTGTAAATAGCCATTGAAATTCCTTTAAAATCGTTATCGTTTTCTACACTTGAGAGGTATTTATTTAAAAAACTATCTGCATCCAATACAGGAACTGCTGGATTGGCTTCGTTACCATATAAGTAACCATAAGCTTCATCCCATTTGTGTTCCATCGTTGTGTAATTTTTACCATCATCTAAGACGTTTTCTGTATTATTAGAAAGATTATCACCTTCATCTAATACTGCAGGACTTAAATAATTATTCATTATCTGGTCTGCCATAAGCGCACCAATTAAAGATTTTGAAAAAGCTTGATTTAATTCTAAGCCTTTGGCATTTATATAACGGGTAGAACCGCCTCCTGCTTCTTGAAGCTGACCTGCATTTCCTGCTGTAGCCGTGTTTGCCCAATTAGGAAACACATTACTAACTTGATTAGATATGTAGGCATCAAAAGTTTCTTTTATTGCAGTCGCATCTGTAGTATTTGCTGAAAAATAATCTATTGAAGCTGCCGTTTTACTTCTTGCATTTTTATCTGAAGCATTTAATGCCGCATCACTAAAATCGTTATTTCCTTCCTCGTGAGCGAACATAGCATCTAACTGCACTTCTGTTTTCATGGGATCTATTATTGCTGAAGCTAATTCTTCTGCCATTTTAATACGAGTCGTTTGTCCTCCAAAACTTACTGTCGTTTCTGAATTTCTATCAAAAACATAAGTACTTGGCGCTACAACCGTTGGTTCTACTGGTGGGTTTTGAGATGTCGTATCATCATCATTTGAACAGGATGCTGCTAATAATACTATTAAAGCTAATCCTCCTAATTTTATTCTGTTCATAATGGTTTATCTTTTATTTAGACTAATTACAAATAGTGTTCGTTTTCGTCTGCAAAAATAAAACCCATTCACGTATTACGCAAGCTTATTTAGATTAAATTAAAATAATATTTAAATGAATTATGTTAGCCCTTTATAGATAAGGGGTTTTGAATAAAATTACAACAATAAAAAAGACCCTCTAAATATTTAGAAGGTCTTTTTCTTTTGATTATTAAACTAATTTAGGCTACTTTTTTATTAATCGACGTGTAGTCTTTCCTTTGTTTGTTTTAATAGCTACGGAATAAACACCGCTATCAAGTCTTGAAACATCAAATGTATTATTTGTAGTCTCATAAACTTTCCGCCCTTGAATATCAAACACTATTACGCTTTCTACTTCTATAGAAATTGTAACTGATCCTGTTGTTGGATTAGGATACATGTTAAATGCTTCTAAACTAACATCTAGAGTTCCTAATGTTCCTAAAGCCATATCTACTAAAGCTTGTAACTCCTCTGTTGTAACTGGAGCTGGACTAGCTGTTGAAACTGCTAATGCAATCGCATCTAATTCTACTTGAGTTAAACCCGTTTGAGTAATCCCTGCATCTGTTAACTCTTGTTGAGTTAACACATTTGGTGAAGAGGAAGCTACAACTATAGCAACACTATTTACTTCATCAATTATAGCTTGTACTTCAGCTGCAGTTGGCGGATTACTAAATCCTGTTTCAGCAGCAATTACAGTTTGGTAAGCCGATTCATTTGCTGGATCAACTCCTGTTACTCCTATAATTTCACTCAATTGAGTTGCTGTGACTGCAACACCATTAGTGTTATTATCTCCTCCAGTTGAAGCAGAATCTTCTAACACTTCAGACAAGGCTGTCTCAGATGCTGTTACCGCTGTATTTACTGCTGTAACCATATCTTGAATTTGAGTCGCTGTCGCTGGTGAATCAAATAAATCTGGATTCGCATCGATATAATCTTGATACTCACCTTCGTTTGCTGGATCTACTCCTGTAATAGCTGGTACGATCATATTGATCTGTGCTGCTGTTACTACTGAATCTACAGTATCTGGATTATCTCCCTCGTTTCCGATTTGTATTAAGACATTATCTGAAGCACTTACTCCTGTATTCACTGCTGTAACCATCGCTTGTACTTGAGCTGCCGTTGCTGGCGCGTCAAATAAATCTGGATTCGCATCGATATAATCTTGATAATCCGTCTCATTTGCGACATCTGCATCTGTAATTGCTGGTAAAATCGTATTGATCTGTGCAACCGTTACTACTGAATCTACAACATCTGGATTATCACCCTCGTTTCCGATTTGGGTTAATACCGTATCGGATGCTGTTACTGCTGTATTCACTGCTGTAATCATCGCTTGTACTTGTGCTGCCGTTGCTGGCGCATCAAATAAATCTGGATTCGCATCGATATAATCTTGATACT
>CALGLR010000087.1 GCA_937959395.1 uncultured Flavobacteriaceae bacterium
GATTTGTTTCGAGAGATCATAACTCAATAACGGTTTTAAAGTGTCAATTTTAAAACCTTGGGATACCTATGTCTTGATGTGAAAAATCACGTGATTTATAAATTTATTAGACACATTATACTCAAGTACAACTCAAAAAACAGCTTAGAAATTACAAAATATAAAGAAATAAGTAATTGTAAAATATAATATTGAATGATTGACCAAAATATTATTCCGATGAATAATGCGGGTTATATTAATATTTACTCGAAATATTACCTCTTACTCAAACCTATTTTAATACTCTTTATTACTTATCCAGCCATTTCTGGTATGCTATAGATTGAAAATACAATAGATTTTCTAACATCGAAAGCAGTTTTAATCAAGCTGTCCAATCATAAGGAACTTTTGTCCATTTTTTCAAGAGACATTCGGTTGCATCTTTGCATTGTATTTAAACTTAAACGAATTATGAAAATAACAGAAAATAACCCATGTCCTAATTGTTGGGGATATCAAATTTACGAAGACAAGCAACAAGATCAACAACAATGTAAGTGTAACAATTAAAAACGACTATAAAACAACAAATTAAACCGATTCCCACCTTCGTGGGAAAAATAAAAACAATTTATTATTATGAGCACAAGAATAGAAACATTAAACCCTGAAACAACGACTGGAAAATCAAAAGAATTATTTGATGCTGTTCAAAACAAATTAGGGTTCATACCTAATCTTATTAAAGTCTTTGGAAATTCTCCAGCAACTCTACAAAGTTATTTAAGTTTAGGAGAATTAACAGCTAGTGGAAACTTTAGCAGCAAATATAGAGAACAATTAGCTTTAGCAATTGCTGAGGAGAACTCTTGTAATTATTGCTTATCTGCCCACACTGCAATTGGAAAAATGAATGGTTTAACACCAGAACAAACAGAAAAAAGCAGACAAGGTATTGCAGATGATATTAAAGATCAAGCTGGACTTCAATTTGCAAAAGAGGTTACAAAAAACAGAGGACAAGTTTCAACTGAATCTATTAAAGTAGTAAAAGAAGCAGGTTATAATGATGGTGACATTTTAGAAATTGTATTAAATGTAGTTTCTAATACCTTAACAAATTATGTAAACCATATTGCAGAAACTGTAGTAGATTTTCCTTCAGTAGAAGCTGGAAAATTCACAGTAACAACAAACTAATTAATAAAAAAAAAGAATAAAACTTAATTTAAAAAACTATAATCATGAAAAAATTAATAATCGGTATTTTCTTATTAGCAATTAATTTTACTATTAGTGCACAAGATAAAATGATGAAACATGATGCTATAACAAAAACAGTAGCATTAGAGCAAACAAAAGGAGAGTTTACTCAAAAATCTATAACACTTTCTGAAGGCACTTACGTTTTCGAAATTGCAAATGCAGGTGTAGACCATGAGGTCGGTTTTGTATTAGCTCCAAAAGGAAAAACAGATGCTGCAGACCATATTAAAGAAGCATATGTTACAGCTGCGGTGCCAACAGATGCAAAAGGACATTCTAATAAAGTAACATTAACGAAAGGGGAATATGTTTATTTCTGCCCTTTAAACCCTACACCACAATATACTTTGGTAGTAAAGTAAGTTGTTTTGTTTGATAGAAAACGAGCTTCCTAATTCATTTAGGTTTGCTCGTTTTTTTATTTAATGATACTTTTTAAATTTTTAATAACAGAAAACGCTTTTCCTATTAAATCATCTTCTACTAAAATCGTAAATTCATTTGTTGTTGATACCACTTCATACAACGCAATACCTTCCCATGCTAATCTTTTAAATATTTGATAATACAATCCTGTTATTCTGGAATTATCTTTGGGCAATTGAATACTAATTGCAGAAAGTTTTTCTTTTAAACCTATTCTCACTTCATTTGAAAAATTATCTAAAACCTTATTTTTTTCTGAACTAGAAATAATAATATTACTTTCATAAATTCCACGAGTAAACGCATAAAAAATATTTTCTTTAATAGGGATTTGATCTAATATCCTTGTATGACTAGTAATTAACGTATCTGAATTTTGAAATGTAAAATCACTTAAATTAGAACGCACCGTTATATCCCCTAAATTATTAAGAACTTTCATTAATTTCATTGAATTCCTAATATCTGTTGGAGAATTATAACGTCGTAAAGCCATCATTATAGCGCCTGGCTTAACTTCTTTTTTTAACATAACTCCTATTTTTTCTTGTAATTCTTCTGCTAAAGCAGAATAATTTATAATTTGTCTTGAAAGCGCTTCTTCTAAAAAAGGTTGTGCTTTTAGTACTTCTTCTACACAGGATGCAATTGTTCTCATTTGTTAATTATTTAACATTCTGTGTAAAAATAGTCAAAATTTTTTATTTTCATTTAATATCCAATAACGCTACTTACATTTGCACCTCAAAAGAAAAGTAAAATGCTTGTATTAAAGTTTGGTGGAACATCTGTAGGCTCTATTAGCAACATCGTTAATGTGAAAAACATTATCAATGACGGTCAAAAGAAAGTTGTAGTATTATCTGCAATGTCTGGAACCACAAATACTTTAGTAGACATATCTAAATATATACAATTAGGAAACATTGAAGAAGCACTATTGTATATAGATGCCTTAAACGAGCATTACAATAAGACTGTAAATGAATTACTTTATCAGTCACATTTAATTGAAGAAACTAATAATTATGTAAACTCTATTTTTAATAGTTTAAGAGCTATTACCAAAGAGTTACACACAGAATTAATTCACAATATAATAGTCGCTCAAGGTGAGCTTTTATCAACTTTTATTTTTAGTAGATATTTACTTCAGGAAGATATAAATGCACAGTTACTTCCTGCTTTAGATTTCATGAGAATTGATAAAAACTGTGAGCCAGATAATTTCTATATCAAACAAAATTTGAATAGAATACTAGAGCACACAAAACCTTCAGAGATCTATGTTACTCAAGGATTTATTTCATTAGACGCAGAAGGAAATATTTCAAACTTAAAACGTGGAGGAAGCGATTATACAGCAACAATAATAGGGGCTGTTTTAAAAGCTAAAGAAGTACAGATCTGGACAGACATTGATGGTTTTCATAATAATGATCCAAGATTTGTAGAGAATACGAAAGCAATTTCTAACCTGTCTTTCGATGAATCTGCAGAATTGGCTTATTTTGGAGCAAAAATATTACACCCTCAAACAGTTATGCCTGTTAGAGCGTTTAATATTCCTGTTCGTTTAAAAAACACAATGTCTCCAGAATCTTATGGCACTTTAATTACCAATAAAATTCATGGTGAGGGTATTAAAGCTATAGCCGCGAAAGATTCAATAATTGCTATAAAAATAAAGTCTGAAAGAATGCTTCAAGCACATGGCTTTTTAAAGAAAGTTTTTGAAATTTTTGAAAGACACGAAACCGCTATAGATATGATTACAACTTCGGAAGTTGCTGTTTCATTAACTATAGATGATGATAAAAACCTAGAACCTATTATTAATGAATTAGAAAAAATTGCAAAAGTAGAGGTAGATGATTACATGTCTATTGTTTGCTTAGTAGGTAATTCTATAATATATCATCAAGACACTCCTAATTTATTTCAAGTTTTACAGGATGTAACTGTAAGAATGATTTCATATGGAGGAAGCAATAATAATATCTCTTTACTAATAAATACCAGTGACAAACTTGAAACATTAAAAAAACTACACCGCTATGTTTTTGAAGGATCAAAAGAACTAGCAAAACTCAAAGCAGATTATGCTTTAAGTTAAAAAAAATGATAGCTCAGGCTTAAAAATATAGATACCGAAAAAGAAAAATTTATTATCTAAGTTTGATTATTGTGAAAACGGGTCTTCCCTCATTAATAGTGAGTGTTGGCTCGTTTTTTTGTGTTAATAAATCTAACTAATTAAAAAGGGAATGGGGTTAGTTTAATCCATTCCCTTTTTAGTTTTATTTCTAAATTCTTAAGTAATATTATAAAGCACGTTTAAAAATATATCTTGTTATAAAGATTCCTTTTCCATCTTTGTCTCCAGAATCACTCTCAACTGCACTAGTTACAAAAGCGAGATCCCAACCTTCAGATAACATTGTTGTTAATTTAGAAGATATAACAGCATCATTAGCAGCTATATTCTGAAAACGAATACCTCCAAGATTATAAAAATTTAATAATTTGGTTTCTTCAAAATTCTTAACACGAATTTCCTTCCTTTTCGACTTATTCCTTTTATTGTCTTCTTCTGTTTGGGTAGAAGTAAATTCCTTATAATCTCTTTCTGAATTCGAAGAAATTATACGCGAACGACCCAGTCCACTTGGCACAATAGATTCTACACTAGTAACAACTTTTATTTCAAATCTAGGATTAGTAACACCTATTTTATTATCAATACCTACTTTGTTATCGATAGTTGATTCTACTGCGTTTTGAGCATTAATTAATGATGCTACTGAAATTGATAATAAGAATAATAGTTTTTTCATTATGATTTATTTTAAAGGATTTAATCCTTCTTTTCAATAACGATGCCAAAACTATATTTAATTCATTATTTCTTCAATTTCATCTGCTTCAATAGGAATATTAGGCATTAAATTAAAAGGGGCTCCTTTTTCTTTAATAACAACAAAAACAAGACACTAAACTTTAAAATTCTACACATTTTTAATCCTCAATAAGATGCGATACACCATTATCTATTTTGGCTCTACTGTATTCTTTTTTAATTTTTTCACCTGTTTTCCCATCTAAAGTAATCGTTATAGTACTCATAAAAACATGATCATTGTCTTTTGGTTTATAAGGCACTAAACCATATGATATTGTCCAAACAATAGGATCGTTTTCTGTAAGGTTTGAAGAGTCTGTTCGCCATAAGTAAACTTTTACAGCATGGGTTTTAGGAGTTTTGGGTTTGTCTTCGATTTCGTTGTCTTTGCAATATTGTAAAACATCTTCTAGGGTAAAATTGAAGTACTTGTCAAAATCTTCAACTTTTTCGATTTCTCCATTTTCTTTATACCAGATAAACTTTCCTATGCGAAGAGTTGAATCAAAATACTGTCCTGTTAGTTTTAGTTTTCCATTTTTTATAAACACCCTAGATTGGGTAGTTTTTATCCCTTTTGGAGTTATCCTTTCATCATAATACTCACCTATATCTCGTTGAATAACAAAATCTTCATTAGGTAAATAAAAACTATATTCATCTCCTATTTTATTTTTTTCAAAAATAGCTATATCAAAAGTGTCTATTTCTTGTGTCATTTTAGTTGTGTCTTGAGATAGTTTATTATTTTGTTCTTTACAACGCAAAAGCAACAAAAACAAGACACTAAACTTTAAAACTCTACACATTTTTAGTTCTCAATAAGATGCCATTCATCATCTATTTTGGCTCTCTTATATTCTTTCTTAATTTCTTTGCCTGTTTTACCATCTAATGTAATCTTGAAAAACGTTGCAAATAATCTATTAGTTCCTTTTGGAGTATAAGGTATTAAACCGTAAGAAATGGTCCAAAATATTGGGTCGTTTTCAGTTAAAGAAGAGGAGTCTGTTCTCCATAAATGAATTTTCACTTCACGAGAAGTAGACGTTTTTTCTTTTTCAACAATAGTATTGTCTTTACAATATTGTAAAACATCTTCTAAAGTGAATTTGTAATGGTTTTCAAAATTTTTAATTTGAGATGTTTCTCCTTTTTCATTAAAATATTTATAATCTCCAATTAAAACACGATCATACAATGACCCTAGTTCTTTTAATTTACCATTTTTGAAAAAAATTTTATAATCACTAAACTTACTATTTGCTTTATGAGTAGTTTCTGTATAAAAATCAATTTCTTCACTTTGCTGTACATAATCTCCATTAGACTTATAAAACTCGTATTGTTTTAACTCACTATCTTTATGTTTATCAAACGTTTTGATATCGAAACTATCTAATTGTTGTACCATCTTTTTTTCTTCTTTTTGTGGTTTTTTATTTTGTCCTTTACAAGATAAATTTGACAGGATCAATACTATTATAATTACTCTATACATATCATTCTGTTTTTACTTTTGCATTACCTTTTAATATATCCCATTGCCATTTATAAAATTGTATTACAGGTATAGCAGGAGTCTCAATATCGGAATAATCCATTATACAATCAGTCTTTGCATAATCATATGTGAAAGTTCCAAGATTACTAAAACTGTGATAGAGTCCCATTGCATGATATAATTCATGTGCAGCAGTAGTATCAGTTAGTCCATCGCAATAAACAATACAAGTATCAGCACCTATTGCCTCAGCTTGACCATAAGACCCAGAACCACAGGCTTCTCCAATAAAATAAATTCTAAAATAATCTTTATATTTACTTTTAGCAGGATTTTCTACTGTTGGATTTATAGGATCATCGAAAAAGAAATCTCTGTCTAATTCCGAATGTAAAACTGAAGGACTAAATACTCCTCCTATATTATATTTTGCATTAAAAATCACATTAGAACTTAAATCTAAATTTTCCTTTTTATAACTAGGTATAATTAAAGCTTGGTTCAAAAACTTTTTAAGCATTGATTCTACACTAACAGAATTTGCTGGACTAAGACCTTTTGCAATTGTACCTGTAATATTAGTTTTAACATTCACCAATAAGATTTTTACTTTTTTACGATGTTTTTTCGCATTACCAACAACCATAACTTCTCCTACACTTTTATCTATAATGGTTCCCCCGGTTTGTTTTTCTTCGGCGATTACTTCAATTTTTAAATCATCAGATAATGTGTGTAAATTTTTTAAATTCAAATTTATTTTTCGGCTTCCTATAGATTTAGCAGATGCAGGTAATACAAGATAACTAATAGCTTTATCTTTTTCTACAGTAGCTCCTGGCGATGATAACTCAAAACACTTATTTTCATATTTAATTTTAATACGCTCAGGTGCTGTTTTCACTTCTATGTTTAAAACTAAATCTATAATTGGATCAGGCTTAGCAGGATCATAATCTGGATGGGTTGTAGGAATTCTTAAAATACTTAGCCAAGGCACATAATAGTCTTCTGGGTTACCTGCGCTATCTAATTTCCATGGAATAGGAATTGGATTAAATGCAGCCTTGTAGGTATTAAATGTAGTTTGCTCTTTTACAAATGTGGCTAATCCATCTTTTATTTGACCATCACCTGCTGGAACTAATGCTCCTGTAGCATCCAAAATTTCATGTCGTCCAATAATATCCTTGTATGCACTTGCAGCGGTATCTCCAGCCAACCCAGAATCTCCCGTACGAATCCAATCAAAACCATATTTTTCACCATTCCACCCTGTAATAGGTCTAAAATGAGCGACAACCTCTACCGCAGGCAAAATCGTCAACTTCCCACTCTTCTTCTGGTATCCGTTATGATCTATTTTGGCTACTAATTTATCAATATCGGCAGTTTTAAACTCTTGCCATTGTTCTTTTATTTCTAAAGCGGTGAGTTCTACTGTCCCTTCTTCAGTTATTGCTTCTTCAAAAAGAAGTTCGGTTTCTCCGTTTTCAAACTCGGTACCATCTTCTTTGGTTATAAAAATTTTAGCGGTAGTGCTTTCTGCATTTTCAATTTGAGCGGTTAATGCTATTTTTTCAGTATACGTGGTTTCTGTAATGGTTTCTTTAGTTTCTGGGTGAATCCAATCTAGAGAAATTACATTTGGTGTTGGTGCCTCAGTCGTTGTTGTTGCAACTACTGCTGCATTAGAATCTGTGACTTTCCAATATTTTGAAATAATTGTAATGCCATCTTGAACCATAGTCGCTGGAGACAGTCTTACATAAATGATCATGGGGTCGCTATCTACACCATTAAAATTATTACGGTGTTCTGTAACATAAACATCTCGTAATTCTATAATTCTACTTTTAGAATCTAATAATGCTGGGGTAATAACAACTTTTAGATACGGAATCATTTCTCCGCTCACCATTTTCTCAAATAACAAATCGTTTTTTTGAGTTTCGAAAGCAATTTCCCAAAGTCCGCCAGTAGGTTTTGAAGACGGAAAACCATTCGCATTGCGTTTTGGTTAAAAGAAAACTTAAACCATAGTATGTTTAATGCTTCATCTTCTAGATGTAATTTTGTAATGATAGCCATTTTTTAGTTTAAATTAAGATTATGCTTAACTGTTCGTTGTACATGTTTTAATAACGCTTTTGTACTTTTATGATTTTTATCTACCAAAATCATCAACTTTAATTTATGAATGGCATGACTTTGTTCGTTTGCGGCTACATGACATTTAATGGCTAAACTATGAAATTGTAAAAATTCCAATTTCATGTATTCTTTACGGCCAGGCATAAAATTAATCATATCCATGGTACCACCTCCTAAAACTGCTTTTGCTTTGTCTATCTTATCTTGTTTACAATATAAGCTTGCAAGCTCAATTTTAGCATAGAAACTCTCTGGATTCGATTTTAACATGCTGTTAATTAGTAACTCTTCAGACTCAATATCGGCATTCATTTGGTAATATTCTAACAAATCTACTTTTAACTCAATAATCTCAGGATGCTTTTTAATTAATTGAAGCATAAAAGGCACATGATTTAATTTAGACTTTTTCTGTTGTTCGCCTAAAGTTGTTAATAATTTCCATTTTTCATCATCCAATCCGTTAAGCCATCTAAAGTCTTTTTGGCTTTCAAAAATGACTATTTCATTTACTAAAGCAGGGAAATTCATGTCTTTTTGTTTTTTATAGAATTTTAATTCATTAAATCTTCTATTTCATCTGCTTCAATAGGAATATTACGCATTAAATTAAAAGGAGCTCCTTTCTCTTTAATAACAACATCGTCTTCTAATCGAATTCCAAAGCCTTCATTAGGGATATATATTCCTGGTTCTACAGTAAATACCATATTAGCTTGAATTGGTTCGGTTAGAATCCCATAATCATGCGTATCTAATCCCATATGATGGGATGTACCGTGCATAAAATATTTTTTATAGGCAGGCCAATCTGGATTCTCATTTTTCACATCAGTTTTATCTAGCAATCCTAGACCTAATAACTCACTCGTCATTAATTTACCCACTTCAATATGATACTCTGCCCATAGTGTTCCTGGTTTTAATAGTTTAGTAGCATCATTCTTTACTCTATTTACTGCATTATAAACTTCTTTTTGTCTTTGAGTAAATTTTCCAGAAACTGGAACAGTTCGAGACATATCACTAGAGTAATTAGCATATTCTGCACCAACATCCATCAAAATAAGATCACCAGCTTTACACTGTTGATTATTTTCAATGTAATGCAAGACATTTGCATTTTTTCCAGAAGCGATTATAGGCGTATAAGCAAACTTTTTAGAGCGGTTTCTTAAAAACTCATGGATGTATTCTGCTTCTATTTCAAACTCCCAAACATTAGGTTTTACGAAATCTAAAACACGTCTAAATCCTTTCTCTGTAATATCGCATGCTGTTTGTATTAAATCAATTTCTATTTGATCCTTTACAGATCGTAATCGCTGTAAAATGGGATTACTTTTAGCAACACGATGCGCAGGATATTTTTCTTTTAACCATTTAGTAAAACGATCTTCTCGAGTTTGAGTTTCTACATTAGCCCTGTAATGTTCATTGGTATTTATATATACCGTATCACATTGCGTCATAATTTCGAAAAGTATTTTTTCTAAATCTTGCAACCAATACACCGTTTTTATTCCGCTAGTTTTTAAAGCTGCAGCTTTTGTTAATTTTTCACCTTCCCATACAGCAATATGCTCGTTTGTTTCTTTTAAGAATAAAATCTCTCTATGCTTTTCATTTGGACAGTCTGGGAAAACAATCAAAATACTTTCTTCTTGATCTACACCACTAAGATAAAAGATATCACGATGCTGCTCAAAAGGTAAAGTTGTATCTGCACTTACAGGATAGATGTCGTTAGAATTGAAAACAGCCAAACTTTTAGGCTGCATTTGAGCCATAAAATTTTTGCGGTTTTTTTTAAAAAGACTATTATCTATTTGATGATATTTCATAGAAAAATTATTTTTTATCCCCGTGATTTAAGTAATTACCTAATTAGGAACTTATTGAATTAATAGGATTTCAAAAATAAGAACTTTCTCTCATTAGAGCGCTTATTTAGATCATAAAAAAAGGAGCTAAATAATTTAGCTCCTTTTTCAAATTAGTAAAATAATAAGTTATCCTTTATTCATGGCTTTTTTAATCAAACCAACTACGGCCATGATAATACCTCCTCCAACACCTCCTCCAGCAACACTACCTAAGATACTACTCATATCCATGCCAGACGCTGCAGCTGCAACTTCTTCTCCGCCACCAATACCAAGCATTCCTAGAACTTGTCCTCCAATACCTCCACCTAAAAGACCGGCGATCGTATTTCCAACTGTTCCTAATGATAAATTGCTCATAAGTTTACCTGCAATGTTACCGCCTGCGGCACCTGTTACAAGTTGAATAATTAAAGGTAAATACTCTTCCATTTTGTTATGTTTTATTAGTTAATTACATGTAATTTAATGAATTAAACCTTACGCTTGACTAAAAAACAAAGCAAATGTTTAAACAAAAACATGTTAATAAGTGTGATTTCTAAAAAATTACAGCATCATAAAACGGCACATTTTATAGAGTTTAACTATCTTGAGCTACTTTTAACAACTATAAATATGAAGTTTAGATTTTCCCTCGCACTTATCGTATTAATTTTAATTAATATTAATGCACAAAACCCCTCAAATTCTTCAATAATTGCCCAAAATCATTTGGCCATAAAAGAACAATTTCAACAACGTTCTATAGTTAAAAATGTACCTTTTAAAAACATTGGCCCTACGGTTATGAGTGGTCGTGTTGTAGATCTTGCTGTAAATCCCGAAAATCCTGTAGAATTTTATGTTGGATATGCTTCTGGAGGAGTTTGGCATACCATAAATAATGGCACAACTTTTACTCCTATTTTAGACAGTTCTCAAACGCAAAACGTAGGAGATATTGCTGTAGACTGGAAAACCAGAACCATTTGGGTTGGTACAGGAGAGAATAACAGTTCTCGCTCTTCATACTCAGGAGTTGGATTATTAAAATCTACAAATAATGGTAAAACATGGGCCTTTTCTGGTTTACCTGAATCACATCACATAGGACGTATCCTTATCAATCCTAATAACGCCAATGAACTTGTTGTTGGGGTAACTGGATATTTATATTCTACTAGTGAAGAAAGAGGAATATACAAAACTAAAGATGGTGGAAAAACATGGGCTAAAACTTTATTTATAGACAATATTAGCGGAATAATAGATCTGCAACATTCGCCAAATAACTACAACATTATGTTTGCTTCTTCATGGACTAAAGATAGAAAAGCATGGAATTTTAATGGCAGCGGAGATAATTCGGCGATATTTAAAAGTACAGATGCAGGAGAAACATGGTCTAGAATATCTACTAAAGCTAGTGGCTTCCCAACTGGTCAAGGTGTAGGTCGAATTGGATTGGCAGTTTACGATAATAATACAATTTACGCCATACACGATAGCCAGTTTAGACGTCCTACCGAAGATAAAAAAGAACAAACTAGAGGGTTGCAAAAAGAAGATTTTAAAACAATGACTTCTTCTCAATTTTTAGCGTTAGAGGACAAAAAATTAAATGGTTTTCTAAAAATGAATGGTTTTCAGGAAAAATACCGAGCCGAAAACGTAAAGCAAATGGTTAGAAGTGGTAATGTTAAACCAATAGATATCGCTAATTATCTAGAAAATGCTAATTCTCTTCTGTTTGATACTCCTGTGGTTGGTGCAGAAATTTATAAAAGTACAGATGGTGGTACTACATGGAAAAAAACTCATAATGACTATCTAGACGATTTATATTACAGTTATGGTTATTATTTCGGTCACATTTATGTTGCACCAGATAATAAGGATAACATTTATGTTTATGGAGTTCCTATACTAAAATCTAAAGATGGCGGAAAGTCATTTACTTCTATAAGCGCAGAAAATGTTCATGCAGATCATCATGCATTATGGATTAATCCTAAAAACTCAAACCATTTAATAAACGGAAACGATGGTGGTATAAATATTAGTTACGATGATGGTGAAAACTGGATAAAAAACAATTCTCCTGCGGTAGGGCAATTTTATGCTATAAATGTTGACAATGCCAAACCTTATAATGTCTATGGAGGCCTTCAAGATAATGGCGTATGGAAAGGCGCTCATAATGCAGTAGAAAACAAAAGCTGGCATCAAAGCGGTCAATATCCATGGAAAAGCATCATGGGAGGAGATGGCATGCAAGTAGAAATAGATAATCGCAACAACAATATTGTTTACACTGGTTTTCAATTTGGAAATTATTACCGTTTAGATTTAGAAACGGGTAAACAGGAATACATACAACCTAAACATGAATTGGGAGAAAGTCCTTATCGTTTTAATTGGCAAACACCTATTCATTTATCACGTCATAATCAAGACATTTTATATTTAGGTGGCAATAAATTAATGAGATCCTTAAATCAAGGTAAAGATTGGAATGCTATTTCAGAAGATTTAACTAAGGGTGGAAAAAAGGGGAATGTGGCTTATGGCACCATAAGTTCTATTAGTGAGTCGCCTTTTAAATTTGGAATTATTTATGTTGGGACAGACGATGGATTAGTTCATTTAACTAAAGATGGAGGCGCGAATTGGAATAACATTTCGTACAACATACCTAAAGACATGTGGGTAAGTAGAATTACAGCTTCTATGCATAAAAAAGAACGCGTTTATTTAACCTTAAACGGTTATCGATGGGACGATTTACAAACTTACGTATTCAAAAGCGAAAATTATGGAAAAACATGGACTAGCATAATGAATACTATTCCTAGATCTCCGGCCAATGTTATTAAAGAAGACCCCGTAAATGAAAACGTATTGTATTTAGGAACAGATAATGGTGCTTATGTTTCTTTTAATTCTGGTCAAGACTGGGAGGCCTTTTCTAAAAACCTCCCTGCAGTTGCAGTACACGATATCGTTATTCAAGAACAAACCAACGACCTTCTAATTGGAACGCACGGCAGAAGTATTTATGTAACTAATGTGGAACCATTACAAAAAATGAATTCTGGTTTAATGGATAGTTCAGTTACCCTTTTTGATATAAAAAAAATAAAGCAATCTCCTAGATGGGGTAATTCTTGGAGTAAATGGATGAAACCCAATACTCCTAAAACCACGATTAAGTTTTTCTCGAATACTAAGGGCAAACGTAAAATAGAAATTAAGTCTGAAAGAAATTCCACATTAAATACTATTGAACTTGAAGCTGATAAAGGATTTAATTATATAGATTATGATTTAACAATTACAGAAAAAGGTAGAAAATCATTACTAAAAGAGAATACAAGTATTGATATTATTAAAGCTAAAAACGATAACTATTATTTACCTAAAGGAAAATATAATGTGGTAATTAATGGTGTTTCGAAATCTTTTGTAGTTGAATAAAAAAATTCTAAAGAATGTTTTAAAAATTTATTGATTAAAAAAAGAATTTAACTAACTTGTCTTGAAGGTATTTAATAAATAAGGTTATTATTTAATTCTTAGTGAAAAAAAAAGTTTAAATCACTTCAATATAAAATGATCAAAAAACAGGTTCAACTTAAAAAAAAGCTAAACCCATTTTAAGATGTTAATTAAAAAATAAATTTGCCCATTATTATTTTAATTCGCTTTTGCAAAAAACAAACTACCTCCTTTAGAATTGTTTTGTCTAAAAGGGATTACTGGACGATACTCTTTATCATTAAAAGATTTAAAAAAATCTGACTGAGACCTATAACCTATCACAACACTATAAGTAGTACAATCACCTAATAAACATTCAGTTACGTCAGATGTAAAAAATCTTCCTTTATATTTTGTAGTAGCTACTCTAACTGCTGTTGGGACATATTTAGAGTCATAAGCATTAAAATTTGTAATATTAGTTTCTAAAATAAGATAACCTTTGGGTTTTGTATTACTATTCACACCACTAATTAAACTTTCTTTCCCTACCCTATAAGATAAATTTTTGGTTGCTTTATTTGAAAGCTCAGTCAATTTATTTCTGTAAGTTTTGAAAAAAGTTTTACCATTAGCTCTTTTTTTAAATTCAATAACTAAATTCCTGTCTGCACAATTTCTTTCTATACAAATTGGCTTTCCTTTAGTAAGAAGCTTACCATTATTGTTTCTAGCCATTTTAATGACTTCATTTATAAACTTGTTGGTTAAATTTTTATTCTTAATATTAAATTTTATAAAATGATAGACTTTTTTCGAGGCTGCTTTGTTGGTAACCTCATTATTAATTGTAGCTTCAGATTTTAACTGTTTCTCATTTTCATAAACACTCTCTTTACTACAAGAAGTGATAAAAATAATTGATAATAGGTAAATAAATTTTAAATGTTTCATTTTTTTTAGTATTTAATACAAATTTAAAACAATAAGTAATTGAATTTTAGTTAATTAAAAATTTATTGAATTATAATTTTCATGAAAAAAAAATAAGATATGGCTAAAAATTATTATAAATTGTTGTCACATATAAAATTTAATTCAATTTAAATGAATACTTGAAAATGGCCCACCTAATATAAAATACATTACCTAAAGTCAAAAGCAACAGTTTTTAGTAAAAATCAAAAATAAAGAGTGCTTTTAAGTCTTTAATAATAGAAGTCATTTAATTTTTTTAAAACCTATTTAGCATTTTAAAACCGAAATAAGAACGTTATAAATTAAGTAAATTCATTCTAAATTTCGATGAAAAGCATTATTAAAGTTTGTTAGACCAGCTAACGAGCGTTATCTTTGTAAAACTTATTTTATATGAGTTTCTAACAAATAAATAACAAAAAATAATGAGCGGAATTTTAAATTCGTCTATTGGAAGAAAGTTTGCTATGGCACTTTCGGCACTCTTCCTAATGTTTTTTTTACTTCAACATTTTGCAATTAATATTCTTTCTGTATTCAGTCCAGATGCTTTTAACGAAGCATCACACTTTATGGGGACGTTTTGGGCAGTACAATATTTGCTACAACCTATATTAATTCTCGGAGTTCTTTTTCACTTTGTAATGGGTTTTGTTTTAGAAATAAAAAATAACAAAGCGAGACAAATTAGTTATGCCAAAAATAATGGAGGCGCGAATTCTAGTTGGATGAGTCGTAACATGATTTGGAGCGGTCTTGCAATCCTTGCATTTATCGTACTGCACTTCATTGACTTTTGGATTCCAGAATTAAACGTTAAATACATTGATGGTGACATGTCAGGTTTATTACCTAATGGTGGTTATAGATATTACGAAGAATTAACTCATAAATTTGTAAATCCTTTAAGAGTTGGCGCTTATGTACTAGCATTTATTTTCTTAGCATTACACTTATTACATGGTTTTAACTCAGCATTTCAATCGGTTGGAGCTAATAATAAATACACAAATGGGTTGAAAGGGTTTAGCAAAATATATGCTATTGGTGTTCCTTTAGGCTTTATTTTCATTGCTTTATTTCATCACTTTAACCACTAAAAATAGTTCTGTATGGCTTTAGATTCAAAAATACCTCAAGGTCCATTAAAAGACAAATGGACTAATCATAAAAATAAAATAAACTTAGTAAATCCAGCAAATAAACGTCTAATAGATGTTATTATAGTTGGAACAGGTTTGGCTGGTGGTTCTGCTGCTGCTACTTTAGCGGAATTAGGCTATAATGTAAAAGCATTTTGTTTTCAAGATTCTCCAAGACGTGCACATTCAATTGCTGCTCAAGGAGGAATTAATGCAGCAAAAAATTATCAAGGAGATGGAGATTCTACTTACCGATTATTTTACGATACTGTAAAAGGTGGTGATTACCGTTCTCGCGAATCTAATGTTTATCGTTTAGCAGAAGTTTCGGCAAATATTATTGATCAATGTGTGGCACAAGGTGTTCCTTTTGCTCGTGATTATGGTGGTTTATTAGACAACCGATCTTTTGGAGGTGTACTAGTATCTCGTACTTTTTATGCTAAAGGTCAAACTGGTCAGCAATTATTATTAGGGGCGTATTCTGCTATGAACCGACAAATTGGTCGTGGTAAAATAAAAATGTACAACCGTCACGAAATGCTAGATGTAGTCGTTGTAGACGGAAAAGCAAGAGGTATCATAGCGCGTAATTTAGTAACTGGAGAAGTAGAAAGACATTCAGCTCATGCTGTTGTTTTAGGTACTGGCGGATATGGAAACGTATTCTTCTTATCTACAAACGCAATGGGAAGTAATGTTACAGCTGCTTGGAAAGCTCATAAACGTGGTGCTTATTTTGCCAACCCTTGTTATACTCAAATTCACCCAACTTGTATTCCTGTTTCTGGAGATCATCAATCTAAATTAACATTAATGTCTGAATCTTTAAGAAACGATGGTCGTATCTGGGTGCCAAAACATAAAAAAGATGTTGATGCTATTCGTAATAAAACATTAAAACCAATACAATTAAAAGAGGAAGATCGTGACTATTACTTGGAACGTCGCTACCCTGCTTTTGGAAACTTAGTGCCTCGAGATGTTGCATCTCGTGCTGCTAAAGAACGTTGCGATGCTGGTTTTGGAGTTAATGCTACTGGTGAAGCTGTTTATTTAGATTTTGCTGCTGCCATACAACGTTATGGTAAAGAACAAGCGCAAATAAAACACTTAGATCAAAACGATGCAGCCTTGGTTAAACAACTAGGACAAGCTGTTGTTAAAAATAAGTACGGGAATTTATTCCAAATGTATGAGAAGATCGTAGATGAAAACCCATACGAAACACCAATGATGATATACCCTGCTGTACATTATACTATGGGAGGTATTTGGGTAGATTATAATTTACAAACTACAATTCCTGGGTTATACGCCGTTGGTGAAGCCAATTTCTCAGATCATGGTGCGAACCGTTTAGGAGCATCTGCATTAATGCAAGGACTAGCCGATGGTTATTTTGTGTTACCATACACAATTGGAGATTACTTATCTCATGATATTAGAACAGGACCAATTTCTACGGAAACAAAAGAATTTGAAGCAGCAGAAAAAAAGGTAAACTCTGAGATTGAACATTTAATTAATAATAACGGGACTAAACCTGTTGATTATTTCCACAAACGTTTAGGAAAAATAATGTGGAATAAATGTGGAATGGCACGTAATGAAAAAGAATTAAAAGAAGCTATTGAAGAGATTTCTGCATTAAGAGCAGAATTCTGGAAAGATGTTAGAGTACCAGGAACTGCAAACGAATTTAATGAAGAATTAGCAAAAGCTGGTCGTGTAGCAGATTTCTTAGAACTTGGAGAATTATTTGCTAAAGATGCATTGGTAAGAGAAGAATCTGCTGGTGGTCACTTCAGAGACGAATACCAAACCCCAGAAGGAGAAGCAATGCGTCGTAAAGAATTCCAATTTGTATCTGCTTGGGAATATAAAGGAGAACCAAAAGATGCTGTTTTGCATAAAGAAGAATTAACATACGAAAATATCGAAGTTAAAGAAAGAAGTTACAAATAAACAACCGTACTAAACCTAACTAAAAGATGAGTACATTAAGATTAAAACTAAAGCGAGTAGACCCCATTAAGTATTCTATTATAGCGGCTTTATTAACCATTGTACTAATGCTAATAATATTGGTGCCAGCGATGCTAATAATGTCACTTGTAGGAGCTGGTGCAGCAACAGAATCATTTGGCGCTGCTGGCGCAATTCTTGGTGGCGGACTCTTTATGATTATTCTTATGCCCATCATTTATGGTGTTTTTGTATTTATTATAACATTAATTTCTACAGCGCTTCTAAACTTTATTTTAAAGAAAACTGGGGGTCTAGATCTTGATTTCGAAAAATCGGGATTAGATATTTCTCAAATAGGAAAACCTACAATAGATTAAAAAAAATAGTTATGAATTTAACGTTAAAAATATGGCGTCAAAAAGACGCAAACGACAAAGGAAAAATAGTTGATTATAAAATTAACGATATTTCTCCTGACATGTCTTTTCTTGAAATGTTAGACGTTTTAAACAGCGAATTAATTACTAAAGGAGATGAACCGGTTGCTTTTGATCATGATTGTAGAGAAGGAATATGTGGTTCATGTTCGTTATACATTAATGGAGAAGCCCATGGTCCAGATCGTTTAGTAACGACTTGCCAATTACACATGCGAAAATTTAAAGATGGTGATACTATTTTTATAGAGCCATTTAGAGCCAAAGCATTTCCTGTAATTAAAGATTTAGTTGTTGATCGTACGGCTTTTGATCGTGTACAACATGCTGGTGGATTTATTTCTGTAAATACATCTGGAAATACTCAAGACGCTAATTCAATACCTATTGAAAAAGTAAATGCAGATAAAGCTTTTGATGCTGCGACATGTATTGGTTGTGGTGCTTGTGTTGCTAGTTGTAAAAATTCTAGTGCGATGCTATTTGTATCTGCTAAAGTTTCTCAATTTGCATTATTACCTCAAGGACAAGTTGAAGCTACAGATCGTGTTTTAAATATGGTTAATCAAATGGATGAAGAAGGTTTTGGAAACTGTACAAACACAGGTGCTTGTGAAGTAGAATGTCCAAAAGGAATTTCTTTAGAAAACATAGCTAGAATGAATCGTGAGTTTCTAACGGCATCGTTAAAAGGTTAAGAACCTATTTTAGCATTCTTTTAAAGAAAAAATAATACCATTTCTGAATATCATATTCAGTAAAAGAAATTGATTATTTTCTTCTTTATATAAAATACAAAAAATAAAGCATAGTTTGTATTACGATTTCTTTTTTTACTAAAATAGAAAGGAGAAAAGGATAATTTATTGCGGTATATTATATTCAGAAATGGTATAACGTATCCCAAGCCTAGCTTGGGTTTTTTAATTAGTATTATTATGAATTTATATCCATCTAAATTTTACTTATTACTGTTCTCAATTTTATTATTTAATTGTAATGCTCAAAAAAAGAAGCCTTCTATAAACATACCTAAACTAGTACCCCAAAACTGGTTTGATGGAGAAGCATTACTTAATCGTCTACAAATACTTTCTTCTAATGAATATGAAGGCAGACGAACAGGGACTAAAGGTGCTAAAAAAGCTAAAATATACATAATAGACCAATTAGAAGCCTTAAATATTAATCCTCTGGCGACTAACTATACACAATCATTTAGTTTTGAGAGTAGAAATAAAACCTATGAAGGAGAGAATATTTTAGGAATAATAAAAGGGTCTAAATTTCCAGAAAAATATATCGTAATATCTGCTCATTATGATCATGAAGGCATAAAAGATGGAGAAATTTATAATGGTGCCGATGATGATGCTTCTGGCACAAGTGCATTAATTGCTTTTGCTGAATATTTTAAGAAACATCCTCCTAAGCATTCTGTAATATTAGCAGCAGTAGATGCTGAAGAATTAGGGTTAAAAGGGTCTAAGTTTTTTGTTGATCATTCTATTATTCCTTTAAAAAGTATAAAACTAAATCTTAATATGGATATGATTGGTAGAAGTGATACTTCTGAATTGTATGTTGTAGGTACAAATCATTATGAGAAATTACTCCCTGCAATACCTGAAAAGAATTTAGGTTTACAAATTATTACTGGACAACATGATGGCACAGGACGAGGTGCAAATTGGACCAATTCTTCAGATCATGCTTCTTTTCACTCTAAAGGTATTCCTTTTTTATATTTTGGTGTTGAAGATCATAAAGACTACCATAAGCCTACAGATGATTTTGAAGCAATTCAACCTGTTTTTTATCAAAACGCAGTTTATAATATTATTTCTACTTTTATAAAATTAGATAATATGACTCTTTAACTCATTATAATTAAATGTTAGACCCATTAGTATACTATAATTCTAAATTGAACTCTTACAAAGCAACTGTTTCTTCTATCTATAAGAAGTTAACCAGTCTAAGCATTGCACGTCTTCTAACATTTGTAATTTCCGCTGTTGGTATTTATCTTACTTTTTCTAATTGGCAAATCGCTGTTTTTATTGGTATACTAGGAATTGTTCTCTTTCTATTCTTACTATCGAAATATACTTCATTAAAAAAAGAACACCTTCTTAACAAAGCTTTGGTTGAAATTAATGAAGATGAAATAAAAATAGGATCTGGTGATTTCTTTGATAAAGCTGAAGGATTAGAATTTCAAGACTCTCAGCATTATTATTGCTTAGATATTGATCTCTTTGGTCGCGGCTCTTTTTTTCAATTTATAGACAGAACACAACTAAAAGATAGCGCTCTTTATTTAGCCAATATTTTAAAAGAAAATGAGATTACTAATATTGTTAATCGCCAAAACGCTATTAAAGAATTATCAAACAAACCAGAATGGCGTCAACATTTCCAAGCTACAGCAAGCATAATTAAAGTAGAAACAAAAACTCAAGAGGCTGTAAAATGGTTACAAAACTATAACTCATTCCTTCCGCAATCAATAAAATGGTTGCCCTTATTTATTTCTATTTGCTCTTTTGCCACAATAAGTTTAGCTATTTTTAAAATAATCCCCCCTTCAATTGTTGGTTATTGGCTACTTGTTGGTTTGTTGTTAAGTGGTCGCTATGTAAAAAAAATTAATCAACTATCAACAAATACAGACAAAATAAGAGACACCTTTAGACAATATGCTTTATTGCTAAACTCTATAGAAAACGAAACATTTAATTCAGAATTACTTCAGCAGAAACAAAAAGCAATTCAACTAGAGCATGAAAAGGCATCTACAATCTTGAATCAACTCTCAAGAGCAATGGATTCGCTTGATAACAGAAACAATATCATCTCTGCTATTTTTGGTAATGGTTATTTCTTAACCGACTTAAGGCACAGTTATACTATTGAAAAATGGATAGAGAAATATAGTGAAACCATTAGCGATTGGTTTGAGGTTGCTGCTTTCTTTGACGCCTATAATAGTTTAGGTAATTATGCTTTTAACCATCCAAATTATGTGTATTCAGAAATATTAGACTCTAAAGAAAAAACTCAGGTTACCCAACTAGGCCACCCATTACTTAATGCCGAAAAGCGTGTTGACAATGATTTCATTATAGAAAACCAACAATTTTTTATAATAACTGGTGCAAATATGGCTGGAAAAAGTACTTTTTTAAGGACAGTTTCTCTGCATGTTGTTATGGCAAATATAGGATTACCTGTTTGTGCAAAATCAAGCAAGTACGCGCCTGTAAAGTTAATTACAAGCATGAGAACTAGTGATTCTTTAACAGATGATAGTTCTTATTTCTTTTCTGAATTAAAACGCTTAAAATATATCGTAGACACTATTGAGACCGATTCGTATTTTATTATTCTAGACGAAATCTTAAAAGGAACAAATAGTACAGATAAAGCCATTGGTTCTCGAAAATTTGTAGAAAAATTAGTTTCAGGAAATGCAACGGGCATTATCGCTACTCACGATTTAAGTCTTTGTGAAATAGAAAAAACACTTGAACCCGTTAAAAATTATTATTTTGATGCACAAATAATTAATAATGAACTCTTCTTTGATTACAACTTTAAAAAAGGGATTTGTCAGAATATGAATGCTAGTTTTTTACTTAAAAAAATGGAGATTATTTAAATTAAATTATGAACTCATCTTTTTCTATTTCCTTTAAAATGCGCTATAAATAATTTAGTTTGCTAATTCAATAGATACCTTCAGATAACATAAAAAAGTATAAGAAATAAATAACATTCCTTATACTTTTTAATCTTTAGTAAATTATTATCACCTCACTAACTAGCTTATAATTTTCTAAATACTTTCCATGAACTAATAGTTCTAGGTTTAGCAAAAGAGGCAGAAGCTTGCCTTGTACCTTCATTAGAAGTGTACTTATATTTAGTTTTAGCCCCTTTTCTATTCTTACCATCAAATAATGTTATTTCAAATTTGTTTTTAACCCTCTGGTTATCTGCAAAGGCGGTAAAATTTGCGACTTGATTATCGAAATTAGATGGTAAATTCCCAAAAGCTACTTCTCCACGATCTAATTTAGGTTCAACTAAATGTAATCTACCAGTATTTAAACCAAAACCTGTATAAAAGAATATATTAGATGTTCTAGCAATAGTTCGATTTGATGATACGATCGATTTTTTAAATGCTTTAAAATCAGTATCAGAATCAAAAATAAATAATTCATTCTCTGTATTACTATAAGTCACTTGAGCATACATATACTTGTCTAAAATTGCCTTGTTATCATACAATTCATCAATAGTATAAGTTTCTCCATCGTAGGTTAACGATTTAAAATTTTCAGCATCATGCTTTTTGGCTTCTTCAAGTGAAACTTCTGTGCTTGCATTTTCTGTAATTGTGTTGTCATCTATCTCTTCGTTAGAGCATGAGGTGAAACATACTGTTGCTAATACTAGCAGTGTTAAATAACTTAATTTTTTCATGTTGTTGTTTTAAGTTTTAATTTGTTTGATTATTAAAAATTTATATTCAAATGTAGTATGCTTTTTTTATGTAAAATTATAAATGTGAGTTTTTTATGAGTTATACTATTTCTGCATACGGCAATAATACAACTATATATAAAACAGCTTTTTAATTAAAAAAAGCTGTTTAAAGGTGCTACATTATATAAAAAAGAGGGAAATCAAAATTGGAAATCCCTCTTTTATTTTTATCGCATATTAACTGGCTATTTTCTATAGTAGATTCTCTAATATTTTACCCAAATTTGCCATGAACTTATCTTATCATTTTCAATAAGTGAATCTCTTCTTACTATTTTGGAAGTAGAAACATTTCCATCTGCTATAGCTACTATTTTTAATGTCCTATTTCTCCTATTAAAATCTTTGTAAGTTGAAAAGATAGCTTCATGCTTATTAAAGAAGGGTATTAAATAAAGGTATAATGATGAGGTTATATCATTAAAATTGGACGGTAAATTTCCATGTCTACTTCGAGGAGTTGTTGAAGTTTTATAATTCACCCTTAAAGATCGACCTCCTACATCTTTATGTTCGAAAAAAATAATACCAACTTCAACTTTATCATTTCTTAAACTTCTTCTTTTGTTAAAAGCCTCGTAGTCTGAATTAGAATCAAAAATAAATAACTCAGACTTTTCGTTATCGTTATTGCCCTCTACATAATTAAAGGTAACTTGAGCGTTCATATACTTGTCTAACACCTCCTCATTAGCATACAATTCGTCTATTGTATAGGTTTCGCCATTGTAAGTTAATGATTTGAAGTTTTCAGCATCGTGCGCTCTAGCTTCTTCTAGTGTAACTTCTGTAGTTACATTTTCTGTAATTGCTGTTTCGTCTATCGCTTCGTTTGAGCATGAGGTGAAACATACTGTTGCTAATACTAGCAGTGTTAAATAACTTAATTTTTTCATGTTGTTTTATTTGTTTGATTATTAAAAATTTGCATGCAAATATAGCATGCCTTTTTAAGCACAATTGTAAACGTGAGTTTTTTATTAGATATACTGTTTTTTGCCTGCAATTATATTACAACCACCTGTAGACAGAGATTTTACTAATTAGTTCATTTGATAACGTGTGTTTAAAATGGTAATTATAAAGTAAAGCATCTTTATTATTTAAAATTTTTCAAGGCACTAAAAAAAATTCCTAGTAGTGGTATTGAAGTAGTAAGTATTCAAAAATAATGAACACGAAACTCCTGAAAAACAAGTATTTAAAACCCCTGAAAACAAGGTTGGAAAATGATAAAAATCATAATATTTTTATTGTAAAATAAAATCCATGAGAACGCACATATTTTTGCTATTTATTTCCATCTCTTTCTTTTCTTATACACAAACGACCTACACTTATACAGGATCTGGTGATTGGGATGAACAAGCAAACTGGTCGCCTAGTTATCCAGGTACTACAATTCAGGCTGAGGATGAGGTCATTGTAAGTGAAGGATCTACTTTAAGTATTCTTTTTATAACTAATAATGGTAAATTTACAAACAAAGGTATTACAGAAAGTAGATCTTCGTTTAATAACAATGGTATGTTTATAAATGAAAACACCTTTGGTCAAAGATCCACTTTTAACAATAATGGTACTTTAATTAATAAAAATACGTTCAATAGTGATTCTACCTTTAACAATTTTGGCCTCCTAACGAACAATGGAGACTGGAATAACAACTCCTTTTTTGTTAATAATTCAGAATTACAAAATAATGGTACACTTATACACCGCTCATTTATGTTTGGTGAAAACAGTAGTCATACTGGTGATTTTGAACTAAACAGTCTTTTCTCCCCAGGTAATTCAACATCTCCAAGTATAGGTCGTTATCTTTTTAATGAAAATTTAAATTGTTCAAGTAGCGCATTAATAACTATGCATGTTCTTTCTATTTCAGAAATAGATTTAATAGAAGTTACAAATAGAGCACGTTTATCGGGATCTTTAACCGTAAATTTATTAGAAGACTACGACCCTGAAATAGGCAGTACGTATACAATTTTGACAGCAAAAAGTATACGAGGTAGATTTACTCGAGTTAACTTACCAGATCTTGCAATAGGTAAAGAATTACGCATAGTTTATAATGTAGATTCCGTTGTTTTAGAAGTAATAGACAGCACTCTAAGCACAAATAATTCAGCATTATTCCAAAAAATAAAATTGTATCCTAATCCTTCATCCCATGTGTTGCATATTGATGGTTTAATTGACTCTAAAAAAATAGCTATATATAGTTATTTAGGCTCTAAATTAAGTGAACGCATAATTGGCCCAGGGAATAATGAAATTCTATTAAGCTCATTAAGTAAAGGGGCTTATTTTTTAGTAATAGACAACTATTATTATAGATTCGTTAAGAACTAAGGTAGTAGGTGTTAGTATAATTACTCTGTTAGAGTGATTTCTATAAACACTTTATCCGGAGATGGTTTGTTTATTATTTTTTTGTTTTCCAACATAAAGCTTTCAATGTCATAAATTAAAACTTTAGCTCCAATTTCTTGGCGCTTTAATATGTATTTCAAATTACCTCCAAATGCAACATCTTTAGATGCCACTAATGGTCTTCCTGAGAATTTTATTTTAAACCCTTTAACTGTAAACTTCTTTCCTTTAAATAAATCATCACATAAAAAATACGTAGTATTTAAGTCTAACTCTTTTTTAGAAAGCGTTACAACATACTTATCTGTTTGAGAATTTTCTAGATAAGAAGGTTTTAAATTAGTGTTGAAGAAAAATAATAAAACAATCAATAAAGGGGCTATAAGTTTCATAATAACCAGGATTTATTAAACCAATGCTAGCTTCTAAAATACGCTTTTTTTATTAAATAGACTTATTAGTCTATGAATTTTCATCCTCTCAAGCTTTAATCTGTGAGAATAAAAAATCTTAGAGTTCTCTATTTCTAAAATTATTTGGATAAACTAATCTGGTTTATTTCATTTTTAATATCACTTAAATACACTTTAAAACCTACGGCTACCTATAGTTTTTATAAACAAGAGCTTTTAATGCAACTAAAGATTAATTAAAATCTATTTATTTCAAATAGATGGCACAACTAGTTTTTCTCCTAATATCCATTTTTTAATTAATTCTCTATTGCTTGTAATTTCAGCGAAAACATAAATGTTAGATCCAAAACAAGGGGAAATCTCCGCAAGCTCTATCATAACTCTATCGTCATAATAACTGGAATGTAAAAAATAAATTTCACGATTTTTAATTAAAACATAGCCTACATGATTATCTAAACCTACAAAATAAAGACCTTCACTATACACTGTATTCAATTTGTTTTTTAGCGCTTTAAAAGATAAATTACGATATATTTTTAGCTCTGATTTTTCTTGTAAAGCTTTGGCTTCATTAAGTCCCGCTTGTTGAGCCATTTTATATCTATTTAAATTAAAGTCTAAAATGCCTAAGAGTTGTCGATACAAAATAGCCACAAGCAATTTCTCCTTGATTGGGAATATTAGTATGCCCATTAAAATCCCAAGGTGTTCCATACCAATGCGGAACAATATCATTTAACAACTTTGAATACAAGTAATGAGATGCAATATCTATAGCTTTATTTTTATCTTTCTGATAAAGCGCCCTAAAATATAATTTGTCATTTATTAATGAAGACTTAATCTTATTATAATCTCCTTTGGGCTTAAAATTAATTTCCATTTTTATACTATCCAGACTTAAAACTGTTTCTGTAAAAGAGCTAACTATTGTATTTTTCACAACAGCTGTTTCCTTTGGGGCTGGAGATTTACAATTTGTTATAAGCACTAGTATTAACAGTGAATAAAGTGTTCTTTTCATTGTAATAGATATTGGTTAGCTTTACAATAACCTATTAATGAGCAATTTATTTTATCGTCGTTATTTTTTATTAATGTTAGCTTCTGCAGGTTTTAAATCATTTTAGAAATTAAAAGATTAATAAAACTCTGTTTATATTTACACCATGCAACACCAATCAAAGCTCCCTAATGTAAGCACCAATATTTTCTCTGTAATGAGTAGTTTGGCTAATTCAAACAATGCTATTAACCTCTCACAAGGGTTTCCAAATTTTAAAAGCGATGAAACCCTAATTAACTTAGTAAATAGTGCTATGAAGTCTGGATACAATCAATATGCTCCAATGGCTGGAAGTATGGAGTTGAGAGAAGCTATTGCAATTAAATTGGATTTACTATACAATAGTACTTACAGTCCGGAAACAGAAATCACAGTAACTGCAGGAGCATCACAAGCTATTTACACCATTATTTCAACATTTATAAGACCTAATGATGAAGTTATTATTTTTCGTCCTGCCTATGATTGTTATGAACCCGCGATTACTCTTAATGGCGGAAAAACAATTTCAGTACAATTAGAAGCGCCCAATTATAATGTCGATTGGAGTCTTGTAGAGCAAAAGATAACTTCAAAAACAAAAATGATTATTGTTAATACACCACATAATCCAAGTGGAACTGTACTTGAAGAAGCCGACTTATTAGCTTTACAAGAATTAACAAAAAACACCAATATTATTGTATTAAGTGACGAGGTTTATGAGCATATTATATTTGATGGCAAAAAACACCAAAGCGCGTGTCTATTTCCGGATTTAAAAAATAGAAGTTTTATAACGGCTTCTTTTGGTAAGACATTTCATAATACAGGATGGAAAGTAGGTTATTGCTGTGCTCCAAAAGTACTCATGGATGAGTTCAAGAAAGTGCATCAATTTAATGTGTTTTGTATAAATCATCCCATGCAAAAAGGATTAGCAGATTATTTAAAAACGCCTACACATTATTTGGAACTATCAGAATTTTATCAAGAAAAACGAGATTTCTTTCTCTCGCTTATAAAAGGTTCTAATTTTAGATTTAATCCGTCTAATGGCACTTACTTTCAAGTATTAGATTACTCAAAAATCACAAATGAACATGATGTTGATTTTGCTAAACGATTAACCATAGAAAATGGATTAGCATCTATTCCGCTTTCAGTTTTTAACGACAAAAATCTAGATAATAAAGTATTACGATTTTGTTTTGCTAAGACTGAAGAGACTTTAAAAAAAGCAGCAGAAATACTAAATAAAGTGAATAAATTTAACTAAAAAACAATAAATTTTGTAGTTTTTCATTCATTTTAATGCTAAAATGCTCAAATTAACGATTTTCTAATACCGATCAGCTTAAATTAAACTCTAGTAAAAAAAATTTAATTAGTTTTAAATAAAAAGATACCATGTCTTTAAGACTAAAATTGGGTATATTCTTATTATTTACCTCATTAACATATGCACAAGAAGTTAATTACCAAGATAAAACTTATACCGTTAAAGGTGATATAATATTACAAAGTGGAGTTGATGTAACAAATAGGCTAACTCTAGAAAAGAGAGAAACAATTCAAAGAAGAGCTAGCAGGCCTAAAAATAATACATTAAAAAAAAGTAAAAAGAAATCGAACAGATCATCTAATTTAGATCTGGCTTCAATCGAACAGAGAGAAACGATTCAAAAAAGAGCTAGCAAACCTAGAAAAAATACATCAAAAAAAAATAAACAAAAATCGAACAGATCATCTAATTTAAACGAGGCTTCAAAGGAACTTAAAGACGTTTATAATACCTATGGTGAACTGAAGAGATCTGGTAATATTTCTAGAAGCGAAGAAACTAAGTTGATAGAAAAAATAGAAAAATTAAAAGCTAAAATAGCTAAGGCTAAAGACAAATTAAAATAGGCTAGTCTAAAAATCTTCATTTTACTCTTCTTTATTATTTAATTCAAAAAACAATTTATCAATTCATTATCCGCGAAAGCGAAATAAACGATTAATCACAAAAAATGGATTCACGTCGATTTCCTTCTCTGCCCTTAACAGCAACATTCTATTTAGCAAAGCATTACGTTTTTACTTTCTCAAAATAGAAGGTATTCATAAAAAAACAATAGAAACACTTAATAAGATCTAATAATAAACTTGGCATTAAAATTGATTTTCCATGACTATTATATAAATAATTAATTAATTTTAAATCAAGAAAAACCCTATTATGAAAACTAAAAAAATCTTAAGCCTTTTATTATTATTGTTTGTAACCAACATTATTCTTAGTCAAGAAGTAAATTATAATAATGAAACGTATACTGTTAAAGGAGAAACTATTTTCAAAAACGGAGAAGATGTTACTGAAATTTTAACTACTGAAGACACAAAAAATATTAATAAAGAATTAAAAATACTTCTGAAAGAAGAAAGAAAAACTCTTAAAGAAAAAGAAGAAATGAGTGTTGAAGATCAAACACAAATGAAAGCCGAGAAGCAAGCAAAAGCTGAAGAAAAAGTAAAACAAAAAACCGAAAAGAAAAAGCAAAAAGCTGAGAAAGCTTTAAATAAAAAACAGAAAGCAATTGAAAAGAAAGCTAAACTTACCGATGCTTTAGATAAAACTTCGAAACAACTTACAAAAGCGAATGACAAGTTTAAAAAATTAAAACAAAACGGAGATATTTCACCAAATAGTGAGACAAAATGGCTTGATAAAATAGAAAAGTTAAAAACTAAAATGGCAAAAATGGAAGCCAAGTTAAATAAGATGAAATAATACCATTTTAACTTTATTAAAAACTGTACTAATGCAAGAAAATTTAGAAATTGCCATTATTCAATCTAATTTAGTTTGGGAAAACCCTATTCAAAACCGAATTAATTTTAGCAATAAAATAGAAACTATTTCTAAACCTGTAGATTTAATTATATTACCCGAAATGTTTACTTCGGGTTTTACAATGAATCCTAATCCTGTAGCCGAAACAATGGATGGTGAAACGATAGATTGGATGAAAGATATCGCTTCAAAAAAACAATGCGCTATAATGGGAAGTATTGTGATTAAAGAAGGTGATAACTATGTTAATCGCTTCCTTTTTGTAGAACCGTCTAAAACGGTTTCTTTTTATGATAAGAAGCATACTTTTACACTAGCTGGTGAACATGAAATATATAAAGCAGGTAAAAACAGATTAATAATAACCTATAAAGAATGGAAAATTAGACCTTTAATTTGCTATGACTTACGTTTTCCTGTTTGGGCAAGAAATAATAACGATTATGATCTTTTAATTTATGTTGCCAATTGGCCAAAACCAAGAATTAATGCTTGGGATGCTTTGCTAAAAGCACGTGCTATAGAAAACATGAGTTATTGTGTTGGTGTAAATCGTGTAGGAATTGACGCTAAAAATCATGAATATCCAGGTCATTCTTCCGTTTATAATGTTCTTGGTGATAAAATCTCTAATATTGAAGCAAACAAAGAACAGGTCGAAATTGTTTCTTTATCTAAAAGCCATATTTCACAAAATAGAAACAAATTAAAATTTCTCAACGATAGAGATACTTTTACTTTGAAATGATTTAATTTTTTTGGATTAAAGCGAAAATTAGCAATTTTGAGTCAATTAGAAGGTTTTTTTGAGTTGTATAGCTTCGTTACGGAGCGAAAAAAAGACTAAAAAGTGGCTGAAAAGGGTAGTTTTCTAGCTAATTGAAAAAATTTAAATCACTTCTCTAAATTAAAAGGTGTTATCTCATCCCATCCTGCTCTAATTTCTACGGGTTTACTAGAATAACTAACACGCTCAGACTGTTGTCGTTTTAAAAAACTTCCTGGATCGTATACACCATTACCATTACTATCAAATATCACTCGTAAATTAAATGTATTAGGTTTTAAGTTTACAAAGTCTATGGGTTCGTTTTCCTTCGCATAAAGCTCATGCTTAACCACTCCCTTATCATCTGTTAATTGAACAATAACTGGATATACTGCATTTTCCAGTTGCACTCTTAAATTACCGTAACTACTTATTCTTTCTGTACGCAAATTATAATTTAAGGTGTCATTCTTATTTCCAAAAAAATCGATTAACGCCTCAGGAAGCACTTGTATTTTATATTGATTCTCTTCTGTCTTTTTAAACTTTAAACTATAACTATTACTTAATGTATCATAAGTTGAAGCAAATTCAACATTAAGAGAATCTTTATCTAAAATGGTAACTTTACGTTTATTAAATGATTTGAATGGAATATTTGCTGTTATCTTAAAATCTTGCTCATAACCTATCGCACCTCTTGGCTCTGTGTTTACTAATAAAGAATCTTTCTTGTTATCTTTTATTTTTACAGTAAATGTATCTACCGTTTTTTTGTTTGAAACTTTAAAAACCAAAGAATCTACTTCTAATTTAGGATTATAAAAATAGTACAGCGAATCTGCCACTGGGTCTTTCATTACTCTTGCTTCAAAAGTATTAGGCGTATTCGATAAAACGTTTATTTTCATTGTTCTATACTCTCCAGAAAAGCCAAAAACGATTTTTTCTCCAGAGATTAACCTTGGTTTTTTTGCTTCGTAATCTATAGCTTCAGCAAAAAGAGACAAATCATAGCTCTCTGTTGTAGGCACTTCAATAATAGATTCATAAAATCCTATTTTATCTGCTTTCTGCTGAAATTTATTATCATTATTTTCATCTTTCAAGGCCAATAACACATACTTTCCAGCTTTAACATTTTCAATAGAAAAATTAGTAACACTATCTAAAGTATTTGTTACATATTTAGGTTTTTCTTTATACACAAGAGAATCATTATAGTTTTCATTTGCTTCATATAGCATAACAGAAACAAAATTATCGGCCTCCATTGCTAAAGCGTCTTTTATTCTCCCTTTAACGGTTAAAGAATCTATATAATCTCCTGTAGAAAAAACATATCTATAATAAGTAAATGGATTCTCTTCATTATTATCTACAATACTATTCCCAAAATTAAATGCATAAGTTGTATTGGGTTGTAATGTGTCATAAATCTGAATTTTAATATATTTACTAGCAGCTCCTAATGGTGTAATATTAGGAGGCGTATTCATTGGAGGTGAAATAATAAGTTGCTTGCCTATATCTTTAATTTTAATATACTCATCAAAATATATTCTTATTTCATCTCCTTTAAAATTTGTTGAATAATTTTCAGGTATAGATTTTACTATTTTTGGTGGTACAATATCTTTTTCACCACCTTGAGGCGTCCCCCTATTTGCACAGTTTACTATAAACAGTGAAATACTTAGAAATAATAATAAATTTAAAAACCGTTTCTGCATATTTAGACTAAAAGAGTAAAAGTAATTTAGAATCTCAATGGGCAAATTAACAACTTATTTGTTTAGTAATGAAAAAGTACTTGCAAATCAATCATAGCTTTATAAAGAATTTAACAAAAGACAAACTTAAACGTTACAAAAATGAGATAATAATTAGTGTCTGGTCGGAAATAGACAATTTTTATAATTTGGACTATTTTTGATGAAATTTTGATTTTGTTTTATGACGTAGATGCATTAGCATCAAACGATTAAAAAAAATCAAAATTTCGCAAAAAGAAACAAATTTAATAGTGCTGTATTTCCGACCAGAAACTAATTAAGCAATAGCCATGGTAGCGATACTAATTTTCACATTTTTAGCTGTATTTAGTTCTTGTATGCAAGCTTCTAAAGTAGCTCCAGTAGTAATAATATCATCAACTATTAAAATGTGTTTATTAGCGATTTCATCTTTACTACTTATTCTATAAAGTTCATTTGTATTACTCCATCTTGCCAATCTCTTTTTAGTAACTTGAGATATCGTGTTTGTTTCTTTTAACAACAGGTTATCTACATAATCAATTTTTAAAGCGTTTGCGATTTCACGACCAAATTTATCGACCTGATTATAACCTCTCTGTCTTAGCTTTTTTTTATGAAGTGGTACGGGAATTACTAAATCTATGTCCTGAAAATTTGGACGCATAGCTAATTCTTCACCTAACCATTCTCCTAAAAAAGTACCTACCCGTTCTTGTCCTTTATATTTAAGTTGATGTATTAATTTTTGAGCGATTCCCTTTTTTTCAAACCGAAGTAAAGCCGTAGCATTTTCAATTTTTGATCTCCCATAAAAAATTGAAGCAATTGTCTGATCATTATTAATATGAAAATTAGTAACAGGTAGTTTATGTCTACACACTGTACACACATAAGATTCATTATCTTTAAGATAAGTTGTACAACAAAAGCAAGCTTTAGGAAAAAACAAGTTTATAAGTGAAGAAATCATTTTATTTAGTTAATAGCATTCCAAACATACAAAATGTATTCCATTATCGTTGTTTTATGATGAAAAGAGCATCATAATTTCATGATACATATTGCAAAAGTAAATTATCTTAAGAAATAAATCAATCTACTGCTTAGCAAACATTAACGAATTTTAACAATTATTTTATTCCGTTCATCGATTTTAATCACTAATTTAATTTTAAATTCTTAGCTTAGAGAGTAACAAATTAATACGTTAAGATGATAGTTAACCCTCAATTATTTAACTACAGATTAATTATTGGTTCATTGGTAATAGTAATTGTAATCTTAGGTTCTTACAGCTATTATAGCTTTAATGCCCTAGAAGATCAAAAGGCATTTATAAAACAAGAAAATCAACTTGTACAAAATGAATTGTCTAAAATGATCGATAATTACAAAACTATAAATGTAAAGAATGATCGAACTAATTTAAAGCTCGAAGGCACGAAGAATAAGCTTAATAGAATTATAGATTCTATCGAGATTTCACCAGAAAATGCATCTTTAATTACTCATTACAAAACTAAAGCTAAGGCCGCTAAAAAAAATAGCGAAAATACTTTAACTCTTCTAGATGCTTATAAAAAAGAAAATACTACACTTAAAAATAAACTCAAAAATTTTGTAAATAAAGATGATTTTATAATACAAGACCCATCAAATGAAGCTTATACAGATGCTTCCTTTGAAAAAATATCACCTATATCCATTAACACTTCTTCTTTAATTAATAAAAATGAAAAAGCTAAAAACGCGATTAGTATTAGAAACATTAAAGCACAAGGCGTAAAAAAGGTCACCTCTAAAAATCGTATAATTAATACTAGAATCGCTTCAAAAGCAAATCAACTACATATTAGTTTTACAATCCCTAAAAGTGAACTAGTAGATTCTAGCAATAAAAATGTTTACATTCAAATAGTAGATTCTAATAACAATATTGTTGGGGACAAAGGTTCTGTGAGTTTTGGAAATCGTAATTTAATTTATAGTAAAAAAACGATAATAAACCATGAAAAGGAGAGTGTAAAGATCTCGACACTTATAAAAGCGAATAGAAATGAACCTTTAATTAAAGGCTCTTATTTAGTAAATGTTTTTCATAACGCAACTCGAATTGCCAATACGACTATTAATCTAAAATAATTAATCTGAAATATATTTTAAAAACCGCTCCATTAGTTTGGAGCGGTTTTATATTTTTGCATTATGGCAAATCAAGACGACAAATTTAAAAAGGTAATTTCTCACGCGAAAGAATACGGATATGTATTTCAAAGTAGCGAAATATACGATGGGTTAAGTGCGGTTTATGACTATGCACAAAATGGTGTCGAGTTAAAGAAAAACATAAGAGACTATTGGTGGAAAGCCATGGTACAAATGAATGAGAACATTGTAGGCTTAGATGCTGCAATTTTTATGCATCCTACAACTTGGAAAGCTTCTGGACATGTCGATGCATTTAGTGACCCTTTAATAGATAATAAAGATTCTAATAAGCGTTATCGTGCAGATGTTTTAATTGAAGATTACTGTGCGAAAATTGAAACTAAAATTGAAAAAGAGGTAAAAAAGGCACATAAACGTTTTGGAGAGACTTTCAATAAAGCCGAATTTCTTTCTACTAACCCTCGTGTTTTAGGCTATCAAGAAAAAATAAACACCATATTATCTAGACTGGGTAAATCTTTAGAAAAAGAAGATTTAGCTGATGTTAAACTACTTATCGAAGAGCTAGAAATAGGTTGTCCGCTCTCTGGAAGTAAAAACTGGACAGATGTAAAGCAATTTAACCTAATGTTTGGCACTAAATTAGGGGCCTCTGCAGAACATGCTATGGATTTGTATTTGCGTCCAGAAACTGCTCAAGGTATTTTTGTTAACTTTTTAAATGTTCAAAAAACTGGGCGTATGAAAATTCCTTTTGGAATTGCCCAAACAGGGAAAGCTTTTAGAAATGAAATTGTTGCTAGACAATTTATATTTAGAATGCGCGAATTTGAACAAATGGAAATGCAGTTTTTTATTAAGCCTGGAACTCAAAAAAAATGGTACGAACACTGGAAAGAAACCAGAATGAAATGGCACTTATCATTAGGTTTAGGAGCTGAGAATTATCGTTTTCATGATCATGAAAAATTAGCACATTATGCAGATGCTGCTAGTGATATCGAATTTAAATTTCCATTTGGTTTTAAGGAACTTGAAGGTATTCACTCCAGAACAGATTTCGATTTAAAAGCACATGAAGAGCATTCTGGTAAAAAACTACAGTATTTCGATCATGAAGATAACGAAAATTATACACCATATGTTCTTGAAACTTCGATTGGTTTAGATCGTATGTTTCTAGCTGTATTCTCAAATTCTTTACAAGAAGAAACTCTAGAAAATAATACGACTAGAACCGTACTTAAATTACCAGCTGTACTAGCCCCATTCAAAGCTGCAATTCTACCTTTAGTAAAAAAAGATGGACTTCCAGAAATTGCTAAAGAAATTGTAGAAGATCTTAAATGGGATTTCAATGTTGCATACGACGAAAAAGATGCTGTAGGAAGACGTTACCGTCGCCAAGATGCCAACGGAACACCTTTTTGTATTACCGTAGATCATGACACTTTAAATGATAATACTGTTACTATTCGTCATAGAGATACAATGGAGCAAAAACGTGTGAAAATTGAAGATTTAAAACAAATAATTAAAGACGAGGTTGAAGTTCGAACTTGGTTAATGAAAATAAAATAAATGTATTTTATACGTTTTATTAACAAAAACGATTTTTTAGTCTACTAAAATTCTCATAGTCTAATAGTTTTTACTAAAAATATGCCTTAATTGCTGGGATGTAGCGCATTGTTGTATTTTAAACTTTTGCACAATTTTTCTATCTCAATTTTTAAAATTATTAATTAAAAACCCTCGCAATGAAAAAAATTTTCTATTGGCTATTTACTTTATTACTACTAATTAGTATTCAAAGTTTAAACGCACAAGTAAAAAATGAACCTCAAAAAGCAATTTTTAGTGGTAAGTCCACCAAAGTTTACAAAACAACGTCTTTAGCCTCAAAAAAAGAACTTACTCTTTTTGAAAATAAAGGTGGCGAAATGAAAGATGGGAGATCGTCTAAATATGATATTGTAATAGGTAAAGGGTCAAAAGGTGATGATGTATTAGCTAAAAAACCTCACCCTTCTAAAAACACAATTAAAACCAACGCTCCAAGTTTGGTTTTTGAAACTGCAGAGTCTGATTCTGAACCAACAGATCCTGCGGGAGCTGTTGGACCCAATCATTATTTTGCAGTTACTAATACGGCATTTAGAATTTTTGATAAATCTGGAAATCCTTTAACAGATTTGTTAAGACCAGAAAATATTTTCCCTAGTATACCTGATGTATTTCTTTGCTGTGATTTAACAGTATCTTATGACAATGCAGCAGACAGATGGGTTGTGTCTATACTAAATGATGCCAATGCGGGAGAACCAGGTGCTCAAATCGCAGTATCAGACGGTCCAAACCCTGTAACCGCTGGTTGGACGGTATATTATTATGATTTTGTTACAGATTATCAAAAACTTTCAGTTTGGAGTGATGGTTATTATATGACAGAAAATACAGAAGGAGATAATAGAGTTCATGTTTTTGAAAGAGATGCGATGTTGGCTGGAGATACTGGCGCTCAGGTACAGTCTTTTGAATTACCTGGTATTGGGTTTACTTTAAATAGTTTTCATTCGCCTCAAGTATTTAACGTTACCAATGATAATTTACCTACGACAGGTAATGCTACAGTTGTTTATATGCAAGACGATGCATGGACAGGCATAAGTAATGACCATATAAAATTATGGAATATAAATGTAGATTGGGCTACACCAGCTAATTCTGAAGTCTCTGCAGCGATAGAATTAGGAAATGCAGAAGGTGTTTCAGATTTTATTAGTGTTTTTGATGGTGCAGAATTTGATAATCTTACTCAACCAGAAGGAGGACAAGATATCGATGCCATACAAGCTACAATAATGAACCAAGCACAGTTTAGAAAATTTCCAACTCATAATTCGGCGCTATTTAATTTTGTTGTTGATACTGATGGAACAGATGAAGAATTGGCTGGAGTACGATGGTATGAACTTAGACAATCTGCCGATGGTGAACCGTGGAGCGTATACCAAGAAGGAACTTATACAGCACCAGATGGAAGACATGCATGGCTAGCCAGTTTAGCAATGGATGGACAAGGAAATATTGGTATGGGCTATACTTCAATGTCTGGTCCTACGACACCAACAACTGTAAGAGTTGGTTCTTATTATACTGGGCGTTTTGCTGCAGATCCACTTGGGGTAATGACCGTTAGTGAAGAAGTTATTTTAGCTGGTGATGAGAATATTCCAGGTGGTGAACGTTATGGCGATTATAGTAAAATTGATGTTGATCCTTCTAACGATAAAAAATTCTGGTTCGTTAACGAATTGATGTCTAATGGTAGAAAAAATGTAGCAGGTGTTTTTCAAATTGCTTCAGATGCAGCAAATGATATTGGTGTTACTTTAATAAGTACTCCAAACGCAGCAGGAACGTTTACTAACACAGAAGTAATTTCTGTTAATGTTTTCAATTTTGGAAGTAATCCTGCTGAAAATTTTGATGTCACTTACCAAATAGATGGTGGAACAATAGTTTCTGAACGTTTTACTGGAACTCTAGCACCTGTAACTTCACAGTTATTTACTTTTACAATCACGGCAGATCTATCAACTATTGGCGATTACACACTAGTTTCGAAGACCATTTATAATGGAGACGAAAACAATAGTAACGACACCTCGACTTTAGTAATCTCAAGTTTAACACCAGTTGATCTTGGTGTAACAGCAATAACGAATCCTAATAATGCTGAAGGATTGGCTAATGAGCCTATAACTATTACTATTGAAAATTTTGGAGGAGAAGCGCAATCTGGATTTGAGGTCTCTTATGTCTTAGATGGAGGTGCTCCGGTTATAGAGATGTTTACAGGGGCAATTAATATTGGAGAAACTGCAACTTACACTTTTACGACTTTGGGAGATTTTTCTGAACTAGGAGACCATAACATTATAGCAAGTACGGTAGCTTCAGGAGATGCAAATAGTGATAATGATGCGTTTACGAAAAACGTTATAAACCTTAATTTATCATGTAATTCTGAGATCGATGAAACGGTACAACAATTACCTGATGATGCAGAGTCTGTAACGACTTCTACAATAACAATAACTGATGATTTCATAGTTAGAGACGTTAATGTTACATTAAACTTAGATCATACTTATGTGTCAGATTTAGATATTAACTTAATTGGCCCAAATGGTGTCTCTGTGTCATTAGCAAGTGCAATTTGTGGAGATTGTGATAATTTTATTAATACCGTTTTTGATGATGAAGCAACGACTTCTATTCAAAACACAGTAGAAGGTGACGAGCCATTCACAGGTTCTTTTGCTCCTAACCAAACGTTAACATTATTCGATGGGATAATGTCTGCTGGAGATTGGACTCTAGAAATTGATGACGTATTTCCTGAAGATGGTGGCACGTTTAATAACTGGTCTATTGAGTTGTGTGAAAACGTAGCACTATCTGTAGATACTGTTTTGGTTAAAGATGGTTTAAGTGTAATATCACAAGATAATAATCAATTTTTGATAAAATTAGAAACTAATGCTATTCAAGAAAGTTTAGATTTAAATATTTTGAACACACTAGGACAAAATTTATTATGGAAAACAGTTAAAAATGAAAGCGGCAATGGTTATGAGTATAAGTTAGATATGTCTTATGCTGCTTCTGGTATTTATTTTGTAAGAATTGGTAACAATTCGGCAAGTAATATTAAACGAATAATTGTTAAATAATAAAGAGTTGTAAGTTTAATCTTAAATGTTTTTAATAAAAGTCTCTAAAGGTTCTCCTTTAGGGACTTTCATTTTTTTTCTAACATTATAACGATAATTATCTACACTACCTACGCTTATACTAAGTCGTGTTGCTATTTGTTTTGAATTTTTTCCAATCCTTATCATGGTAGCAACCTTTTTTTCTTTTTCTGTTAAACTACCGTAATCTTCAATAATTTTAGCCTCAAAAGAATCATTTTCATTATTTATAGCTTTAGTGTATAATTGTATTTTTTCTTTATTTTCATTAATCGCATCACTTATAAATAACATGGCATCTAAAAGAATGTTTTTAGACCCACTATCTTTAATTTTGAGTCGTTTTAATTGTTTTTCTATATCTTTTAGCAAATCATTTTTTTCGCGTATTTGAAGTGCGAAATCTGTAATTCGTTTATTCTTTAATTTAACCTGTCTGTCTAGAGCCTCTTTTTTTATTTGAAGCAATTCCTGCTTAGACTTTAAAATTAACTGCTCCATTTTAATTCGTTTTCTTTTCTTAAGACTAAGAAAAATTATAAAACTAAATATTAAAACAAGGATCCCTATTATAAAATAATTATTAATTTTGTAACGTTGCTGTTTCATTTTTGAAAACTGCAATGCCATTTCTTTATTTTCAAGTTTGGAGACCAGCTGCTCGTTATTGTAAGTTATTTCAAGTGTTTTAATTTGTTCTTCTTTCAATTCTTCATCAATACTATTTTTTACTTGAATGTATTTTTCTAAGTGAATAAGGCTATTCTTTGTATCGTTTATATCTTTATAAGTATCGTATAAAGCTTTGTGAGCATTTTTAAGCATCTCTTTAGAATTTTGTTTCTTAGAATAGCTCAAATTTTCCTCTAATTGTTTTAAGGCGATATTGTATAATTTTTTATTTCTAAACAATTCAGCTTTCATTATTAAAGCTTCACTAATAAAAATAACATCTTTAATCTCTCTAGAGATTATTAATGAAGAATCTATATATGCCAAAGAATTGGGGTTTTTAGTATTTTTATAAGCTTCACCTAAACACAAATACCCTTCTGCTAACATTAGTTTCACATCATAATCTTTACAAATCGCTATCGATTTTTTAAAATAGTTTACAGCTGCATCTTGATGGTTTAATTTAATATTTACCGCTCCTATATGATGTAATACGGTCGCTATTCCTTCTTGATCATTTTTTTCTTCTAATAAACCTAACGCCTTTTCATAATAATCTAAAGATTTATTAGCTTCTCCCATATTTCTATATACAAGACCCAGAGTGATGTAGCTTTGTACTGTAGACTCCCATTCTTCATTTCTTAATGACATATTAAGTGAATGTTCTACACTATGCAGTGCTTGTCCATAATTCTTCATTTTGTTATAGATATAACTAATAATGTTATAGTTTTCAATTAGAAACAGTTCTACTTTTTTTGTTGATTTTGCCTTTTTAAAAAATTGATTAGCTATTAAAGCATTTTTTAGAGCCTTTGCGTAATTATTTGAATTCAAATAAACACTAGTTAAAATGTTTTTAGTTTCTCCTAAGTAAATATAATAACCTTCTTTTTTTGTATTTAATAAAGTATCTAATTGTTTTGTACAATTTATGGCAGTTTCATTTTCCCCCAAATCTATATACAAGTACCCTAATTCTATCAAGGACTTAGACATAGTGACGGTATCTTTTTTAATTGTAGAAAGTGATAATAGTTGTTCAAAAATTGGCTTTGCTCTTATTATGTTATCTTCTAAGCAAAGATTACCAATTTCCTGCAATGCCTTAATTTTTTGCTCATAATCATCTAGTTTAGCAAGCTTTTTTTCTAATACTATCAATTTACTATTAGACTCTTGAGAAAAGAGGCTATTGCTTATCAAAATAAATACGCACAATAGTAAAAAATATTTCATAGCCATTAAATTTACATAGAACAGGTATAAATGTATTAAAATCTTTAAAACATTTATAACAAAAAACTTGTAAGAACATTTATTACACACTTTTACTCTTAAAAAACTCACAATCTATTAATTTTGATCACTAGCATCCGAAAGTCAAAATTTAAAAAAGCCTGAGAATCCCGTATTTTAGTTTTGCGAACAAAAAATACAATTTATGGGACTCTTCAAGCGCACTAAAAATACGAACAAGCCATTAATCCGCCAAATCTTAGATTT